>DYSI01000027.1 GCA_020718275.1 Draconibacterium orientale | reverse complement strand
CTTTTATCCTCTATTTTGCCAAATATCGATGCTATTTGTATCTTCATAAATAATGATTATTAAATTGATTATTAAGCAATAAAGATACATATAACATTTGAAACCACCAAATAAATTTAACCTCTTTACCCTATTTTTTTTTAAAAAAAAACTTATGCGTTTGCCCTGCTAATGATTACTAAAAGGTATAAATCTTATAGCTAAATCATTACCTTTGCAGCTTTAAAAATTAGAAAATTATGATGCCAAAAGTGAGTATAATTATGGGTAGTACCTCCGATTTGAAAGTGATGGAAAAAGCAGCAGCCTTTTTTGATTCAATGGAAATTCCTTTTGAGATAAACGCTTTGTCAGCCCATCGCACGCCCGATGAAGTGGAATCCTTTGCTAAGCAGGCTGCAGATCGCGGCATAAAAGTCATTATTGCTGGGGCAGGAATGGCCGCTCATTTGCCTGGCGTAATTGCCGCCATGACGCCTGTTCCTGTAATTGGTGTTCCTATCAAAGCCAGCCTCGACGGCCTCGACGCGCTTTTAGCAATAGTGCAAATGCCCCCAGGTATTCCAGTGGCCACTGTGGCTATTGATGGCGCCTTGAATGCTGCCATTTTAGCCTGTCAAATGATGGCTACAGGCGATCGGGATATGTTTAACCGTTTGCTCGTGTATAAGCATGATTTGAAAAGTAAAATTGTGAGTGCCAACCAAGAATTAGCATTGCTGAAATATAAGTTTAAAACCAATTAGTATCATGGAAGTAGATTTGTTTATTCCTTGTTTTATTGACCAATTGTACCCTGATACTGGTTTTAATTTGGTGAAAATACTTGAAAAATTAGGCATTCAAGTTCACTATAATACCAAGCAAACTTGCTGCGGTCAAATGGCTTTCAATAGCGGATATTGGGACGAAGCTTTGAGTTTGGGGGAGAAATTTATAAAGGATTTCAGTACCGGTCGTATCATCGTTGGTCCAAGTGCTTCTTGCATTGGCATGGTGAAAAATCATTATCCTAAATTATTCCACAATACTAGTCACCATAATACCTACAAAGAAATTCAATCGAATATTTTTGAAATATCCGATTTTCTAGTCAATCATTTGCATATCACTAATTTAGGCGCGCGATTTCCACATAAAGTAACTGTTCATGATAGCTGTTCGGCTCTCCGTGAGTACGGACTTACTCACGAAGTGCGCACCTTGCTTGCTAATGTTAAGGATATCGAAATTGTGGAAATGAATGAAAGTGATACCTGTTGTGGCTTTGGAGGTACTTTTTCGGTAAAGAATGAAGCCATTTCTACTTCGATGGCCGAACAAAAAGTGAAAAATGCACTCGAAACCGGAGCCGAATTTATTGTTAGTACCGAATCAAGTTGCCTATTGCATATCGAAGCCTATATTAAAAAACATAATTTACCCATTAAAACCATTCATATTGTTGATATTCTAGCCTCAGGCTGGGAGTTGTAAGAGGCAATTGGCATCCATAATTTCTTTTGTGGTTTGCAAGATTCTCTTTTAACAAAATTCGTAACTTTGTAATGAAATAATCGGCGCCAAAATGTCACAACAAAAAGAACAGTTTCTTATCGATACTGAGAGAATTGCCTTCGATGAAAATCATCGTAAAGTAATCAAGTTTAATATCTCAAAATATGACCTTGCAGTGGACAAAGGGAAACGTCAATATGCAGATTTAGCATTGGCACGCAGTAGAGCCGCTCGTATTAAACGCAATGTTGTGAACGACTTAGAGGGTTATCTCAAGGAATTTGAGTTTAATTTTCAGAAAAACGGCGGCCAAATTATTTGGGCTGTAGACGACAAAGAAGCCGTGAATGCAGTACTCGAAATTGCCCGTAAACATCAGGTGAAAACGGTGGTAAAATCCAAATCTATGGTGAGTGAAGAGATTGACTTAAATCCTCATTTACAAGCATATGGAGTGGAGACATTAGAAACTGATTTGGGAGAATACATTGTTCAGCTGGCCGACGAACGGCCTTATCACATTGTCACCCCTGCAATGCACAAAAGTAAAGAGGATATTGCTCAGCTATATCATCAAAAGTTCAATACCCCCGAGAAGTTTACCCCCGAAGAAATAACTTATTATACCCGTATTAAACTACGTGAGAAATTTGTGAAAGCGGATATGGGCATTACGGGTGGTAATTTTCTTATTTCCGACATTGGCGGTATTGCCGTTACCGAAAACGAAGGAAACGGCGTTTTGAGTATGTCGTTTCCTAAAGTTCATGTGGCCATTGTGGGTATTGAAAAAATAATTCCTTCAATGCGCGATTTGGATTTGTTTTGGTCCATTTTATCGACTCATGGCACTGGTCAGAAAATTACGGTTTACAATACCGTAATCACTGGTCCTCGCAAAAGTGATGAGCTCGATGGTCCCGAAAATATGTACCTCATCTTGCTCGATAATGGTAGAACCAATTTAGCCAATCAGGAACACCAAAAACTTGCCTTAAGTTGCATACGCTGTGGCGCGTGCCTCAATGTTTGCCCCGTCTATAAATCTATCGGCGGACATGCCTATGAAACCACTTATAGCGGCCCTATTGGTTCTGTGATTACCCCTCATTTGCGTGGTATGGAAGAATATAACCACCTTAGTTTTGCCTCTTCCCTTTGTGGCAAATGCACCGAGGAATGCCCAGTAAATATTCCTCTCCACGAACTCCTCTTATATAACCGTCGAGATGCTGTCAAAGCTGGCTTTACCGATAAAAGTTTTAACTTGGTGATGAAGGCTTATAAGATTGCCATGAATAAGCGCTGGATTATTGAAACTTTTTCTCCTAATGTGAAAAATATTGGCATCTCTCTTACGTTTAGTAATTCGTGGGGACCTCGCAGGAAGCTTCCCGTTTTTCAAACTTCGTTTACCGAACGTTGGAAAAAAATGCATAACCGTTAATTTATTACCTTCTATTTTTAATCTTTTTTGGATGAAAGCACTTATTATCTACCTCATGCTGATGGTTTTGAGTTTTTCTCTCTTGGCTCAAAACAAGAAAATTACCATTTCGGGTTATGTAAAGGAGAAGGGCTCTGAAGAACTTCTGATTGGCGTCAATATTTACCTAGAAGGCACTCAAATAGGAACAGTGAGCAATACCTATGGGTTTTATTCTTTGACTATTCCAGCTCAAAAGGCGAATATTATCTTTTCGTTTGTGGGATATAAATCAGAGAATCTGCCAATCACGGAGCAAAGTCAAAGCATGGTTCATCATGTGCATCTCGATCCAAATTTGGAACTCTCAGAGGTGAAAATTTATGGTGAAAAAGAAGAAAGTATCAGCGATAAGGCTGAAATGGGGGTATTGAGAGTTCCTGTGAAACAAATTCGCGAAATACCGGCGCTACTTGGCGAAAAAGACGTTTTCAAAGTATTGCAGCTTATGCCTGGCGTTCGTTCGGGAAGCGAGGCTAGTTCCGGTTTATATGTCCGTGGCGGAGGCCCAGATCAGAATTTGATAATACTCGATGATGCTCCTGTGTATAATGCCATGCATCTCTTTGGCTTTTTCTCGGTTTTCAATGGCGATGCCATTAAAAGTATCGAACTTTTCAAAGGGGGATTTCCTGCCCGATATGGCGGTAGATTATCATCTGTGGTGGATATGAATCTTAAAGATGGCAATAAGCAAAAATTCGGTGGAGAAGGTAGCATCGGATTGATTTCGTCTCGCCTGCTGCTCGAAGGTCCTATTCTTAAAAATAAAGCTTCTTTTATTATCTCTGCTAGACGTACTTACCTCGATTTGTTGACTATGCCCATCGTCGCGGCTATTGATGATGGTGGAAAAGCTGGCTATTACTTTTATGATTTGAACATGAAAGTAAATTATGAAATAAGTGAAAAAGATAAAATTTATTTGAGCGGATATTTTGGAAGAGATAAGTTTTATTCGAGTTATAAAGATTATCAGTATGAAGATGACTATGCTTTATTCTGGGAAAATGCCACCTCAACCTTGCGCTGGAATCATCAATTCTCTAATAAATTGTTTAGCAATACCTCCTTTATTTTCAGTAATTATCAATTTGTAGTGAATATTAAAGAGAACAATAAATCGACTGATGATTTCTTTCATTTACGTTACAAATCTGGAGTGCGTGATTTTGGCGTTAAAAACGATTATAGCTGGATACCAAATACTAAACACTATGTAAGGGCTGGGTTTATGGTCACTAACCATCTGTTTACACCGAGTGCGGTGGTTTTGGAAGATGCTTCTCAAAGTCAAGAAGTTAAAGTTCAAGACTTAAATTCCGTCGAAACTGCCGTGTATGCTGAGGATGAATGGCATATTATTCCTAAGCTTAAAATAAATGGAGGAATTCGCTTGAGTAATTTTAATCATAAAGAGAAATCGTACTTTGGACTTGAACCTCGCCTTTTAGCAAGTTTTATGCTCTCCGAGCGGATGTCGGTGAAGGCTAGCTATGCTAAAATGAATCAATATATTCACCTGTTAACCTCTACTGGTATTGGCTTGCCAACTGATTTATGGGTTCCTGCCACCGATCGCATTGGGCCTCAACATTCACAACAAATCTCTATTGGCCTAGCCCGCGATTTTCAAAACCCATCCTTTTCTGCTTCCGTCGAGGGTTATTATAAGGATATGGACAATATTATTACCTACAAAGAAGGGGCTAGCTTCCTGATGATTGATGAACCCGACGCTTCCCAAGAGTTTCATTACGAAGATGCTGTTACTGTGGGCAATGGCTATTCCTATGGGGCTGAGTTTCTGGTGCAGCGCAAATACGGTCTGCTGACGGGTTGGATAGGGTATACTTTATCTTATACAAGATATCAATTTGATGCAATCAATAATGGTAAAGAGTTTTTCCCACGTCATGATCGCCGTCATGATATTTCGGTGGTGGCTATTTATAAAATCAAGGAAAACATCAACCTTAGCGCAGTATGGGTTTACGGAACAGGTGATGCCATTACCCTTGCCCAAAGTCAATATACTGCATTTACGCATAATCCAATAGGAACTGATAATATAAATACCTATTACGATAATTTCAGTTCGCAGTACGTAAATCAATACGGCGACAAAAACTCGTTTCGGATGGCTGCATATCACCGTTTAGATTTGGGCGTACAGTTTACCAAGAAAACAAAATGGGGTGGAAGTCGCATGATCGAAGTCTCGCTCTATAATGCTTACAATCGGATGAATCCTTTTTTCTATTTTGCTGGTTATGATGAATATACGCATCAAACTATACTTAAACAAGTTACTTTATTTCCTATGATTCCCTCTTTTTCTTATTATTTAAAATTCTAATCCTGATGAAAAAGATATTTTATTTCGTGGTTTTTTGGTTGGCCTCAACAAGTTGTATTAAAAATGCTGATGTTGAAATTCCGCAAAGCGAGGCAGAATTGGTGATTGCTAGTTTCGTTGGAGCCGGAGAGGATACAGTTCAGCTTAAGTTAACTTGGTCGGCTCCAGTTTATAATTCTTCTGTTGACAATATGGAGTCAGAACCTAATGCCTTGGTTAAAATTTATAATGGAAGTGATGAGTTTCTAATGACTTACGATACTCAGAAACAAGCCTATATTGCAGTGGGAACTAATTTTGAGGCTGGTGACAAGGCCGATGTCAGCGTTACTTATCAAGACTTGCAGCTTACGGCTTCTTGTATTGTTCCACAGATTCCTCAGTTTACCTTTGAATATTTAGGAAGAAAAGAGCAAAACCTATACGGCTATACTGAATACTTCGATCGCTTTAAACTAACCAATTTAACCGCCGCCGATAACAATTATTACCGCATTGCCTTGCTGTTTTATTATCATGTAGCCTATGATCCAAACGATCGATTTGTTAATTATGGTTATTCAAATTCAGGCTCATTTTTTAACTTAAAGCAAAATGAAAGTGTTGAAGTTGAATATTATATTTATGCCGATGATTATTATGTATTAGATTCGATAAGCCAACATATTATCTATTCGGATTATAATTATTTTCAGTATCACAAAGGATTAGAAAACTATTATGGTGATGATTTTTTTGTGGAACCAACAATCATTTACGATAATGTAAGTGGAGGTATTGGCATATTTGGGTCATACCAATTGTTTAAAGATTTCACGAGTATACCGGCAACAAAGCCGTGATAACCACATAATGCCCTAGTTTTTTAGATCACGTTGTGCTAAAATTGGAAATAAATAAAGGCTTGCATTTCGCTGCTAATGCTTTGGTAAACCCAAAAAACGACCAGGGAAAATACCAATACTTTAAGATAAAAGGGGAGTGCGATAAACCAATCGGTATAACGATTTTTGAGTTTATAGGGCAACCAATGAAAAACAAAGCCAATCATCATCACCACAAAAACCCATTGGTAAGCCATCAATATGGCGGGAATCAGGCGCCATTGCTGAACGAATTTAAGGTTTAAGGGATCAGTAAAGAGGTATTCTAAATCACTCCAAGCGGGTAGCAATTGCCCAATTTGGTGAAACATGTCTTGAGCAATTTCCATGGATTCGGCTCTGAAAAATACTCTGGTGAAGGTGATGAAAGTGAAGGTGATAGCAATTTTCCAAACGATCGCTATCCATTTGGTGGAATGCTCCCATGGGCTAATCTTGCGCCATAATTTATAGACGACCAGACCTATGCCATTGAGTCCTCCCCAAATGATAAACTGCCACGAAGCGCCATGCCAAAGGCCTCCAATGAGCATGGTGAGCATTAAGTTGATATCGGTATTTATCGCTTTGGCAAAGCCTTGATAACGCCGCATCAGCAAGATACTAAACAAGCCAAACAGAACAAGTATTGGAAAAACCCACCAATAGCCTATCAATAAGCTTACGAATAAAAGTACTATGCTGAGCATCAGATAACTGAATACCGAGCCTCCTCTATTTCCTCCCATCGGAATGTACAGATAGTCTTTGAGCCATGTGGATAAGGAAATATGCCAGCGTTTCCAAAAATTAGCCACATTCTGAGCCTTATAGGGTGAGTCGAAATTTTGTGGTAATGTGAAACCCAGTAAGATAGCTATGCCAATGGCAATGTCGGTATAGCCCGAGAAATCTACATACACTTGCAAGGAATATCCAAAAAGCGCCGCCAGATTTTCAAAGCCTGAGTAGTGAGTTGGATTGGTAAAAATACGATCTATAAAATTGACTGCAATGTAATCACCAATGTATATTTTCTTCATCAATCCTTTCATAATCATGAATATAGCCATGCCAAATTGGTATTGCGTGAGCTTGTATTCTTGATACATTTGTGGGATAAATTGCGAAGCGCGCACAATGGGTCCTGCCACCAATTGCGGAAAAAAAGTGACGTAAAAACCAAAATCAATCAGGTTGTTTACCGCTTTTAACTCCTTGCGATAAACATCAATAGAGTAACTGATGGTTTGAAAAGTGTAAAACGAAATCCCTACGGGAAGCAATATTTTGTCAATCTGAAAATGTGTTCCTACTACGGAATTGAATATCAATGAGATATAATTTATTACCTCAAAATTAGTATGAAATGTTTCGTTGATACTTTGGGTAATAAAGTAGGCGTATTTGAAATAGACCAGCAGCGATAAATTGATAATGAGACTTAGTGCCAGCAAGGCGCGCCTTTTGTTTTGTTGTTCTGTTTGGGACATCCACCTGCCTATATTAAAATCTATCAAGGTGGTGAAGAGAATTAGGAGGAAAAACATTCCACTGGATTTGTAATAGAAAAATAAACTCACCAGAAAGAGAAATCCCGTGCGCATTAAACGCTGCTTTTGCTTGATCAGCAATCCAAATGCCGATAAAACAAAAGCAAAAAACACCCAAAAATAGAATTGGGTAAAAATCAATGGAGCTGATTGTTTATAGGTAAAAACGTCTTTTAATAATTCTACAAATCCCATTTTCAGATTAGTATAATTTGGTTCTAAAAAAATAATTTATGGAGTGGCTTGTTCTTCCAAATACTGACCAAAATCGTGTATTATCGCATCAAAAAGTAAATCGCCAAGTAAAATATAGCCCTTATGCGTAAAATGTATTTTGTCGTTTTGTGCTAAGTTTTCAATCTGCCATTTCAATACAGAATTTACGCCTCCCATCACTTCGTATAGATCCCAAACCGCCATCTTATTTTTAGTAGCTAGCAAATACATCGACTCTTGCACTCTAGCTCCATTGCGATTAACATTTCGCTTGCTTAAATAGCTGTCGTTGTTGGTGATGAAGATTATTGCTGCTTCAGGATTGGCTTTCAGTACCCGATTACATAATTCTTGATATCGGTTTTCAAAAGCAATATTATTGAATTCTCTGCTGTGGGCGTCATTGATTCCTAAGCCAAAGATCATTAAATCGGGCTTTAGGCTTGGTAATTCCAGCTCAAGCCTCGCCGAACTCAAAAACGAAGATGTGGAGGCGCCATTGATTCCTAAATTGTGATATATTATGCCCGGATCATCACTCTCAATTAACATTCCGTAAAATTCAATATATCTTTGGATACTATCAGTTTTCACGAATTTAAAATTCAAACTGTCTACAAAGCGATTAAGCAAAATCTGTGTGTAGCCACTATCGGTATGCGTAATGATCGATTTAATAATGGCAGAATCAAGACTCAATTTATAGCAATCGTTTTGAGTATTATGCATAATTTTTACCCTATTAAAACGATAATCATAATCTTCGTTGGGTTTAATAATAATGGTCATTGAACTAATTGAATCTGTTGAACGAGCTGCTATCCCTCCTATACCTGTGACGCACAGTGGGTTTTGGTCAACATTTCTGCAAGTAGTCCAATTATCCGAATAGCGAAAATAATAGCTATTCGGGCCATTGGTATGAGCCATACGATAGGGAAATACATAGCCTCTTCCTGCATTTTGACCCGCATCGAATGATTGAAATCGTTTGCGACATTGTCCAGTAAAAACATCTGCTTGCACATGCGAGCCGCCAATATGTACGATGTTAATTTGCCCTTCTCCGGTGGTGAGCAATCGATCCAGTTTATTATAGAAATGATTGAAATGACTATCTCCTGCCGGAAATTTCAAATGATTACTATCGTATTGAATCATTTTATATTGTTCAATATCAATGGGATATGAAATGGATTGAGCCCTTACAACGGTGCATAACAAACTCAGTGCGAAAAAGCCGGTCAATAGTAGTGTAGATATCGTTTTGGTTTTTAGCATCTACTTGTTGGCCTCTATCATCAATGCATTGTAAAACATATTGGAAATGAGTTTGGCGCCATTGGGTGTGAAGTGGGTATAATCTGGACCTGCCAAAGGTGGATTGGCTAATGCCCAGGATGGCATGGAGTTATAACCGCCCATGGCTTCGTACATATCCCAATATGCGTAGCCTGCCTTGAAGGCTGCTTTGCGCATTTCGTCTCGCACTACTGGTAAAAATGGATATGTAAGGTATTGATTGCCCGATTTGTAGGACATATCTGACGGCCCAATAACAATAACCCCTGCTTTGGGTCGTATCTTTTTAATCGTTGCCAATTGCCGGTAGAACCATCTACCATAGTCAACTGCATCGGTAGTGTCTTTCATATAGGGCATTACGTTTCCCCCAAACTGAAGGATAAAAAGCTGTACGTCAAGTGCTTCGTAGGATTGCCTTAGATTGCTATAGTTTATTTTATTGAAGAAAGTGCCCGAACATCCGCGCATGCCTACATTGTCCATAATAACACCTTCAATTGGTTCTAAACTGATTCCGTAAATGTCTGGACTATCATAGCCCGAGAATTCAATTCTTATATTTTGGGTCGGGGCTGCAAGGGTGAAACTGTATTCCATTAGTTTATTACTTGCCTCTAACATGCTCTGACTCACAATCTGTTCACCGACAAAGAGTTTAATGGTAACGGGACGCTTGGCGTTTCCATAGAGTATACGAATTTTCTGAAAATTGCTAGCCGTAGCATAGGCCATTTTCGATTGTTCCATGTTAACGGTGGCTTTGTAAAGGGTGATGTCTTTAAAATTACTGTCAGTAACAATCGGCGCAAAACGGCTGAAAGCGGCTAGTGGCCCGTAATTAGCATGGAGCACTTGCTTATCTATTTTCCCGAATATTGGATAGCGAACCCACTGCCCTGTATTGCTTTGGCGAATACTGAAATGAGAATCGTATGGCTGCAAAGCGGGTAGCAAGCCTGGCCCTGAGCCTCCGTATTTGCTTTGCAATTTATGACGTAAGTAGCTAGTTATGCGATCTCCCTCGGTTTGCGAATCACCGTAATGCATGATGCGTATCGTCTTTTTTTCTTGATACGCCTTTTGTAAATTCGCAAAAAACTGCATTAAATTTTGCTTATTCCCATTCGGAAATTGCAATCGGTAGATGTTTGCAGCTAAGGCCTTGGCATCGGCACTCGCGACTTTTTGCTGAGCTGTTTCGGCGATCATTGCATCGATGTCGGGCAACGAATCATAATCTTTTACTTCGGAAATCAAATTCGATATATCGGCGTATTGGGTGGTGTCTCCGCCATATAAACTCTTCAGATTGGGTAAATGTAGGTGAAATCCAGCTACTTCAATTCCTTGCTTTGGCATTATCAAGCTGCTGATTCCTAGTATTATACCTACCGTTATAAAAAACCATAGCGTTCGGAAAGGACTTAGCGTCATTGTTTTTTAATTTTAAGTTTCTGACCCACCCAAATACTACGTGGATCCTTAATATTGTTCCATCTCAAAATGTCCTCGGCACTTATTCCTTGAAATTTTTTGGCTATTGAGTAGGGCGATTCGCCAGCTTTTACAGTATAATAGCGCCATTCGGTATTTGCGCTTGAGGGTGAATTATTGGATTTTTCGCTCGCATGACTTTGGCTATTTCCTTCCTTAGAGTTGCTTTGAGGATTTTTTCCTACGCGCTTTTGTTTGGCCGACAAGCTGAGCTTATTCACTTGTCTGTAGTAGGATTCGTATTCTTGAGGTACATATATTTTAAGCTTTTTGCCTATTTGTATCTTTCGGGGATCTCGGATGTTATTCCAATCCTGTATTTGACTTTGTTTTACATTGTACCACGAAGCAATTCGGCCTAAATTATCGCCTGATTTAATGGTATAGTAGAGTAGCGTCTTGCTGTTGGCAGGGGGCTGCGGTTTTGGCTCTTGCTTGGCTACTTCTGGCGATTTATATGGCTGTAATTGTATTAATGGCTTCTTTAAATTGAATAAAACAGAATCTTTATAATGATAGATAGAATCCTCAAAATCATTGAATTGTGCTAAATATCCTTTGGGAATTAGCACCGGAAACATTTGATGAATGGCAGGCACAATGTCGTGCTTATATTGTGGATTGAGGTAGCGCAAGCTATCGATCGCTATATGTAACACTTCGTTGAGCTGCACAAAATGCAATCTCTGTGATACTTCTAAAGTGTCAACCTCGATTCCAAAATTGATTTTGGGAAGATTCAGATTAAAATCAGCATAAAATTGACAGAGGATGGCGGTGGCGGTTAATGCAGGCACAATATCGCGACCAAAGTCGGGCAAATTTGGATAAATGGTGTAATAGTTCATCTCATTTCCCATTCTGCGGATGGTTTTATTTAGATTGGTGGGACCGCATGCATAGGCGCCAATTACTAATTCCCAATTGGCATAAAGCTCGTACAACTGCGCCAACTCGGATGCTGCTGCTTGGGTCGATTTGCCTAAATCTCTTCGCTCATCCACATAGGAATCTATTATCAATCCCTCACGCTTACTGGCTGCATACATCAACTGCCAAAGTCCACTTGCACCTGTTTTGCCACTGGCCTTGATATTCATTGCGGATAAGGCAAAAGGCATGTATTTAAGACTGTTAGGGAGCTTGTTTTTCTTAAGGATGGCCTCAATTTGGGGCTCAAGATGTTTAAAATAAACGAGTGCAAAGGCTGTTCGTTTGCCATTTTGTAAATAGAAATCGAGAATTTCTTCCACCCGTGGATCGTATTTCATCGGAATGTCTTTTTTGAGATTTCCGATGAGCTTTTCGATATGATTGCCCGAAATTCCTAAACTCATCTTTGGTATTAAACTCATTTGAAAGGCGGCTGGCATATCGGTGCTCTGGGTCAACGAATCTAAATTCCGTTTCCAAAAGTTTAAATAGTAATCTTCTTCGATGGATGAAATAGGCACAGTTCGCTGTGCATGAGCCATTAACACAATGCCTAAAAGCCAAATAATAAGAATTTGTTTTTTCAAAATGATTGTTTTGACTGTATTATTATTCAATTCGCGAAAATATTCTAAAAATGCTCATCCTAATGCTCTTTTTTAGCTTGTTTACTAACAATGAGTATTTAGAAAGCAGTCAAAATGGATTCTGACTTATCGCTAATTTATAACCCGATTTCCTCGCCTTTGTACTATTTTGTCTAGCGAAAAATCCACACCAAAGGCCTCATCGGGTATTGATTTCAGTAGCGTGCTTGCCGTTAAAAATAATAGTGGAAGTGGGATATAGCTTAGGAGCTCAGAGGGTGTAATAATGTCAAGCAGTTGTTGGCGAATCGATTGGTACTCCGTGGAGCTCAGTGCGCGCTTTTGTGACTCGGATAATAATTCATTTAACGCTTGGGCTTGGGCAATTCCATTTTTTATTTTTGCTAAATCATATTGCAGTAATTGCTTTAGATGGCTGCTAAATTGTACTCCCAACTGCTGATAACTTTGTTTGGATTGAAGGTGGTTTATGGCACCCCAATTATGAATTACAAATGATTCGATGCTCAAAAGACTTTGCAAAAAGCTAATCAGCTCGGTAGAATCTTCAAGGCTTTGGAGGTGTTTCTCAATTTCCAATCCGCTTGCCCAAAGACAAAGAGCGGTATTATCGTTAATAAATTTCTCGCTTAACCAATCAAGCGAACCAACCTCCATCTCTTTTCGATTGCTGAGATGGTTTTGTGCTTTGTTCCTTTCGCTTTTTGATAAATCCATTGCGTCGATCAAAGGATGGAGAATTTTACTTTTTTCCTGGTCTTCAAGCTGCATTTTGTTCAAGCCGGAATTGATTTTTAATAGCAGCCTCCAGTGTATTTGCAAGTGTTTCTCGGCTAATTGTTCGGTGCTTTGTTGTCCTTCGTTCTGCAAAAATGCTTGGTAAACCAGCAGATCTACGAAAAGTTTACTGTTTTGAAAATAACCTCTCCAAAATTGTGCATTCCATTCCCCTTTCACTTGGATATGCTGTTTCAAAAATCGTTCAAACTGTAAAGTCTTGCTGGGTTTTGCAAATGGATTTATGCCTTTATGATTCATCTTTGGGTAGCGAATTTCCACCCATTTCAAAAAGCTATCCATCGCCTTTTCCAAGCTTGTATTGGATAGGGAAAGAGCGGATTGCTGACTTAAAAAAACAGTCATAAAACTCTCTGCCATAATTAGTTGAATGCGCTCCTCTACTGGCCATTCTGCTAAGTCGATAGCGATATCCAGCGGTATTTTAATAGGATGTCCAAAAATAATCCCACTGGCATGAAGCGCTCGATACAGCCTTTGCGAAACAGTCAAATCCCCCAATCGGTATGCAGTATGCTCGGATCGAGCTAAGTCGAAATAGGCTGATAACCAATCTTTTTTGGTGGGATCCATGTTTTTATCCCATTTTTATTTTGGGGATTTTTTTGAAGCGTAATTTTAAAACGCCAAAAATAGCTTCTTTGAAAATGGAGCCACTCATTTTGCTTTCGCCTTGAGTTCGGTCGGTGAAAATAATAGGCAGCTCCACTACTTTATAACCCATTTTTATGGCGGTATATTTCATCTCAATTTGAAATGCATATCCAGTAAATTTAATCTGATCAAGTTCAATATTGCGCAGTACCTTGGCGGTATAGCACATAAAACCGGCGGTGGTGTCGCGTACCGAAAGACCGGTCACTATCCGAACATAAGCCGAGGCATAATACGACATCAGCACTCTTCCCATTGGCCAATTTACTACATTTACGCCTGTAATATAACGCGATCCAATGGCCACATCGGCGCCTTTGGTGGCGGTGGCTTCGTAGAGCCGAATGAGATCTTCGGGATTATGCGAGAAATCTGCATCCATCTCAAAAATGTATTCATAACCTTTTTCTAAAGCCCATTTGAAGCCGTGAATATAGGCAGTCCCTAGTCCAAGTTTGCCTTTTCGCTCTTCGATGTGAAGTTGATTGGGGAAAATCTTCATCAAGTCTTTCACTATTTTGGCTGTTCCATCTGGCGAATTGTCCTCCACTATAAGCACATCAAAAGCTAGGGATAAGGAAAAAACTTTTCGAATAATAGCCTCGATATTTTCCTTCTCATTGAAGGTGGGGATAATGACTACGCGTTTGTTCATAAATGCATGATTTGAGGCCGCAAAAATAATTTTTTCTTTTCAAAAGCCGAATTGATTACCGTCTTTCGTCTCTCTTTTTTTGCTAAACCTTGTTAATTGAATAATATAATTGGATACGTGATAATTGATCTTGAATTTCTACTTTTGTTTATAGTTTTCTCCATAGAATTTGCGATAGGCTTCAATGTCTTTGCTTTTATAAAGGCGTGCATAGTTACCATCGCTAATGACGAAATAATTTCCTCCATTTGCGTTTACTAAATCCATAAGCGGACTGTTTCTTTGGACTGTTTTCAAATAATTCATAGCGATGGTTTCGTCGGTGAAATTGCTTACTCCTATCAACATAAGGTCTCCATTGATCGGAATGGAGGAAATGGTTAAATTTTCGGAGGCGAAATAGCTCGAATTATGGTTGGAAATACTGTTTTTCAAGTCGCTAATTTTTACCTTGTTTTTGTCGCCAATAATCAGAAATAGATGGGTTTCTGGATTTTTGTAAACATAAATGGATTCTTTATCGGGCACTGTATTTTTCTCACTTGCTTCGCTGCCTTTGGTAGGTTCCCCCACTGTGGTTTCTCCTTTTTTGAGCTGATCTATCATCTGCTGGGCAATTGGGCTCACCTCACTGATGGGGTAATTATTGACCACTATTTCGAGTGCTTTTACAAAGGAAGCAGTATCTCCTGCATGCCCCACACTGAGCGCGTTGAGCATCTCAAATTTGGCGAGTTCTGCCTTGTTTTCGGGGAAATCTACTTTTGCCTTTGCGCAATTCTGCTGCACTTTAGCAAACTGATTTTCAGTGAATAGGTTGTAGGTTTCTTTATAATATTCCTTCACTTTATTGGCTTCTTTTTGGAGCTTCTTGAAATAGTCGGGGTCTTGCAAAATCTTAGCATAGTCACTTTGCGGAAATTCTTTGATAAGCTTATTCATGTAAAACCGTGCATCGCTTTGATTGCCCTCCACCGAAAACAGTCGAAATAAATTATAATAAGCTTGATCCCCGTATGGGGTATTCGGAAATCGTCGCAGGAGTTCATTGAAGTACTCTTTCGATTTTGGATTATTTGATAGCTTTTCCTTGTAAATCAGGGCTACTTTTAACATTGATTTTTCGACCCTAGCATTTGAGCTATCCATCATTGCCGTGGTCAATGGGATGTTGGCAAGATAGTATTCTCTACTTTTTTTATTGGTAGATGGAGCAGGAGTGGTGCTGGCTTGACTGCTGTCGTCTTCGTTTTCGGTTTTAGCTTCGTTGGGATCAAAAAATAGCACTTCTTTATCGCTCAATCTCCATAAGTCGCTTAGTTTTCGGTTTCCCCATTTGGCGATAAATTCCGACTGACCGGCGGTGACTGAGGTTGAATTATAAAAATAGAAGGAGCTTTTAGTGGTTTCTGTCACTGAGCCCATCTTGGTTTCGGCTTGTCGATTTTCTTGCAGAAATTGTAGCGTTTCCAATCGTTCTTGTTCTTGTTTTGCTTTTTGCTTTTCAAGTTCATATTCGGCTTGAATAAATTTATCAATTTGCTTGCTTCGAGCACTTTCGCTCATCGCTGCTAGGGCTTGTAAACTGTCTTCGGTTTGTATTACGATAAGGTTCTTGACTAATTGGTTTAGGATTTTGTTTCGCTTGTCGAGGCGCTCGTAATCGAAATAATCTTTCGGAAGAAAGAGCATGGTGCTATCGTAATACGATTGGGCTTGGAGGTATTTCTCTTCTTCAAAAAATAGGTCTGCCAACTTCAAGGCGCTAAAGGCTTTTTGCTTATGGTTGTTGGTACTTGTTTCTACCGATAGCTCAAGGTAATTAATGGCTTTTGGTTTGTCTTTTTCTTTGAGTGCCACGCCTGCCAAAACGTAATATATCTGATCTTGAAATTCCTTATTCTTGCTGTCCTTGAGCATTTTACTAAGCTGTTTTACTAGTTCGTGCGAATCGCCTCCTTCAAAACAGTCAGCCATATTGATCCTTGCGTTGAAGTCCATTTGGTAGCTTGGATTGGTTTTTAGCACCTGGTTGTAGCGCTGTTTGGCAGTTTTCAGATTGCCCTGCTTTTGTTCAATCGACGCTAGGATGAAATAGAGGCGTGCTTTCACTGTTTTTTTCTTGTTGCGCAAGATGGCATTTTCCAATTGTGGAATTGCGGCTTGATAGTTCTGCTGCCGCAGATAGATATCGGCATATACCATTGGCAACATCCGATAGGCTTCTGCACTCACTTTCCCGCTGCCAATTTTGCTTCGCACAGCATCGAGTAAACTACTTGCCTCTGCATAATTTCCTTGCAAACTTTCAATCAAAGCTATCCACAATAGGGCATCTTGTTTTACATCTTCTTCGGGATATTTGGTGGTGATAAATCGGAATATTTGCTTAGCCGATTCATATTCTTGTTTGTAGAATTTGGCTTTTGCCATTAGTAAGTAACTGTAATAAACCCATTTTACCTGTTCCTTTTTGGCGAAGTACATACTATGTTTATGCACTACCAAGGAGGCTTTTAGAATTGCTCGATCCAAATCGGCTGCCGATGCACTGACGCTTTGGCCTGTGCCGAGCGGAAAAACGCTTAGAATTTGGGTGTAATCATCCACATGAGCGTTGGCTATATCATTGGCTGCCTTTTTTAGCGCTTCCTGACCGTTGAAATAGGCATTGTAATGGCCTGTAAGATTATGATAAACCCGCCGATTCCACTTGTTCTTTTTCGTTGAACAGGCACTCAGAATCAAAATGAGCATCGTCATTAGAAGTAAAAAAATATGTAGTCTGCGTATATTCAATGGTTTATATTTAATTTAACTCAGCGGGAAATGAAATTGCAAGTTTTAACGATGCTATAACTGAAAGTTTACAAAATTATTTTATTTTTTGCTTGCTTTGAAAAGAATTTAATTCGCTTGGGTTTTTTAAGGTTCATCTGGTATTATGGACGTTTCTTGAGCTTTCCTTGCTTTTGATTCATAGCGCTACTTATTGAAACGGCTAATTTTATATTTAGATATAAAGTAATAATAATTGTGTTAAAAATATCTTAAAAAAACTTCCAATTAAAACAATACTTGACTAATTGTATTTTTACAAATTAATAAGTGATATTTATCATATTATTTAGAATGAGTTTAAATTAGGGGACAATTGAGTATTACATTACTGAATAGTCAATTTTTGATATATATTTGCTTTTCAAATCATAGGACTTAAAAGAATATGTACGCAATTTTTGTATTAATAGTTGTCAGTTTAGTTGTGGCGGTTGGTTTTCTGTTGGCATTTTTATGGGCAGTTAGAGACAATCAATACGAAGATGATTATACACCCTCAGTGCGCATACTCTTCGATGATAACAAACAAGAAACTTCAAGTGATAACTAATTATTAAACCAAAATTCATTTCTATGGAACAACAAACTTTTTACTATGACAACAAGATCGTCAGAATGTTTGGTGGAGCAACCATTTTGTGGGGATTGGTTGGCGTTTTAGTTGGACTACTCATTGCCTTGCAATTGGTTTTTCCATCCTTAAGCTTCAACTTTTCGATGACCACATTTGGCCGTTTACGCCCAATACACACTAATGCGATCGTTTTTGCATTTGTTGGAAACTCCATCTTCACCGCCGTATATTATAGTATGCAGCGATTATTGAAGACCAGAATGTATAGTGACCTTTTAGGGCGCATCCATTTTTGGGGTTGGCAACTTATCATCGTGCTGGCTGCTTTTAGCTTAGCACTTGGTTACACCACCAGCAAGGAATATGCTGAACTTGAGTGGCCTATTGACATCTTAATTACCTTAGTATGGGTGGTTTTTGGATGGAATATGTTAGGAACTATTGCCATTCGTAGGGTACGTCATATCTACGTAGCCATTTGGTTTTACATTTCTACCTTTGTAACCATTGCTGTCCTTCATGTTGTCAATTCTCTTGAATTACCTTTTAGCCTTTTCAAAAGTTATTCAGTCTATGCTGGGGTACAAGATGGTTTAGTTCAGTGGTGGTATGGTCACAATGCGGTGGCTTTTTTCTTAACCACTCCTATGCTTGGTTTAATGTACTATTTCTTACCAAAAGCCGCTAACCGTCCTGTATATTCTTATAAACTTTCTATAGTTCACTTCTGGGCGCTAATATTCTTATATATTTGGGCTGGTCCTCACCACTTGCTTTATCAAGCACTTCCAGGATGGGCACAAAGTATGGGGGTTGTTTTCTCCGTAATGCTTTTAATGCCTTCATGGGGCGGTATGGTGAATGGTCTATTGACTCTCCGTGGTGCTTGGGATCGCGTACGTGATACTGCTGTGTTGAAATTCTTTGTAGTGGGAGTTACCGCTTATGGTATGTCCACTTTCGAAGGCCCAATGCTTTCTTTGAAAAGTGTTAATGCGATCAGTCACTTTACCGACTGGACTATTGCACACGTGCATATTGGCGGTATGGGCTGGAATGGTTTTATGACCTTTGGTATGATCTATTGGTTGTGGCCACGATTATTTAACACCAAACTTAAATCCGAAGGTTTAGCCAATGCTCATTTCTGGGTTGGTACTTTAGGAATGATTTTATATGCAGTGCCTTTGTATTGGGCTGCTATCACTCAAGCACTTATGTGGAAAGAGTTTACTCCTGAAGGATTCTTGGCTTACCCTAACTTTATGGAAACGGTAACCCAAATTCTGCCAATGTATTATCTGCGTGCTCTTGGTGGAGCTTTATATTTGATTGGTTTCTTAATGTTTGTGTATAACGTTATTGCTACGGCAAAATCTGGAAAATTAATCGCTGAAGAGGAAGCCTCTGCACCAGCTTTAGAAAAAGTATCTTCTAAACGTCAGCCAGGTGAATCTGCTCACCGTTGGGTTGAAAGAAGATGGGTGCCTTTTGCAATCTTTGCATTCGTGGCCATCGCTATTGGTTCGGTTATTGAAATTATTCCTGGATTAATGATTAACGCCAATGTTCCTTCTATTTCTAGTGTTAAACCCTATACGCCACTTGAATTGACTGGTCGCGATATCTATATTCGTGAAGGTTGTTATACTTGCCATTCTCAACAAGTTCGCCCATTCCGTTCTGAAACTGAACGTTACGGAGAATATTCTAAAGCTGGCGAATTCGTTTACGACCATCCTTATTTATGGGGATCACGCCGTGCTGGCCCAGATTTAGCACGCGAAGGGGTTAAAGGGGGCAAAATGTACAAGTCTAACTCTTGGCATTATAATCACTTCCTTCGTCCTCAAGATGTTAACCCCGAATCCATAATGCCTGCTTATCCTTGGTTAATCTCTGATGCCATTGATATGGATATTATCCCTGCAAAAATTAGAGCCATGAAAACTTTGGGAGTTCCTTATGCAGAAGGTTATGATCAATTAGCGGTTGCTGACCTAAAAAAGCAAGCTGACGAAATCGCTTTGGATCTGAAAAATAACAATATCAATGTAGCGGCTGATCGCGAAATAATTGCTATGATTGCGTATATGCAACGTCTTGGTGCTGATATTTCTAAATCCGAAACCGTTAGTAAATAATAATTTTTGTGAGGCCGCCAGCGGCGGTCTCACGCTAATTTTTTTAACGTTATGAAACTTATAGTACAATATTTAAATAAAGTTGGCTTCGCAGCAGACCTTCAGTCCATTGTTTCTTTGGTATTCTTCTTACTTTTTCTCTTTATTTTGTACATCATTTTAAGAGGAAATAACCGCGAATACAAATCCTATGGCGATTTTCCACTCGAAGAGGATACTTTTTCTAAAAACGATGATTCACCGGTTAAAATACAATAATTATGGCAAAAGAACAACAATACGATCAGGAAACACAACACAGTAAGCTTATGATTGACCACGATTACGATGGTATTAAAGAGCTTGACAATCCACCGCCACCATGGCTGATGATGATTTTTTACGGTACCATCATTTGGTCGGTATTTTATGTGTTTTATTATAACATTTTCGACGGCCCTTCACAGGAAGACGAATACAATACGGAATTAGCCGAAGCTAAAGCATCTGTTCCTCAAAGTACTTTCGATGAAACTAAGATCACCCTTTTGGCTGACGCCGCCGTCTTGTCCGAAGGGGAGAAAATGTATGCGAGTAAAGCATGTGACGCTTGTCATGGTGTCACCAATATTGGACCCAACCTCACTGATGAGTTTTGGATTCATGGCAATAACATTGCTAATGTATTCAAAGTTATCAAATATGGTATTCCTGAAAAAGGAATGACTCCGTTCAAAGATCAAATGACAGACGAACAAATTCAACAACTGTCAAGCTATGTGATTTCTAAAATGAAAGGTATGGCTACGGCAAATACTAAAGGCCCTCAAGGCGACAAATATGAATAATCTTTTTATTTAAATTTTATGAAAATCAGCACCCATAAGGTGCTGATTTTCTTTCATTTACTAACATTATGTCAAAAAATATAGAAGAAGTAAAACAACAGAGGGAACACGCAGCGCATGATCCTAATAATCAAGATATTTCGTACCGCGATAAACTCTCTACTATCAGTACTGAGGGAAAGCGCGTTTACATACATCCCAAAATGACGAAAGGAAAACTTACGACTTGGCGCAATATCGTCGGGGTATTTCTTCTAATGCTGCTGGTGGCCATGCCGCTCATAAAAATTAATGGCGATCCATTTATGATGCTCAATTTGATTGAGCGCAAATTTGTCATCTTTGGTGTGATGTTTTGGCCGCAAGATACCTTTATCCTTTTGTTGATGATGTTGTCTTTCTTGCTGTTTATTATTTTATTTACAGTAACTTACGGACGCATCTTTTGTGGATGGATGTGCCCACAAACCATTTTTCTAGAAATAGTTTTTCGACGAATCGAAGTGTGGATTGAAGGAAGTCCCGCCAAACAACGCAAATTGAATGAAGGACCATGGAATGGCGAAAAAATACTCAAGAAGATTGCTAAGTGGGTGATATTCTACACCCTATCTTTTGCTTTTGTCAATATCATTATTTGGTATTTTATGTCGTTCGACAAATGGCTGCTCTATGCCAGCGAAATGGATAAACATATTCCTGGAATTATTTTGATTTTTATTTTCACAACCGCCTTCTTTGGTATTTACCTTTGGTTTAGAGAACAAATCTGCTTAATAGCCTGTCCCTACGGACGGATGCAGGGCGTATTAATCGATCCTTCTACCATCGTTATCTCCTACGATTATTTGCGCGGCGAACCCCGTGGACATCAAAAAAAGGGTCAAGTCAAGGAAACTGGCGATTGTATCGATTGCCATGCTTGTGTTGATGTTTGCCCAACTGGTATTGATATTAGAAATGGAACCCAACTCGAATGCGTAAATTGTTCCGCTTGTATTGATGCTTGCGATACGGTGATGGATAAAGTGAAAAAGCCTAAAGGTCTTATTCGCTATGCCTCCGAAAAGGAAATTTCTACTGGCAAAAAAGTTGGCTTTTCGCCGCGGATTATCGCCTATTCTTTTGTGCTTGTTGGATTATTAGCCTTCTTCTTCACTATGCTTTTTACCCGATCCGATGTGGAGGTTGTGGTGTTACGAACCCCTGGCTTGTTGTATCAAGAGGTTGGTACTGATAGTCTTAGCAATCTTTATAATATTAAAGTGGTCAATAAAACTCGCCAAGCGCAGAAGGTTGATATTAAACTTTCCTCCATTAGGGGCGAAGTGAAGATTATTGGTGGAGAATTGACGGTTAGACCCGGAGAAAAGACGGAATCCGTGCTTTTTGTGAAGATTTCTAAGAAAGATGTAACCGATTCTAAGTTCAAAATTGCCCTAGATGTGGTTTCGGGTGGTGAAATTGTGGATAAAATAAAAATTACATTTATTTCTCCAAACATTCAGTAAGTGTTAAAAAAGTGTTAAATTTGCGCCGAGTATTCTAAAGTCAAATGTTGATTGGGAGTATTCGGCGCTTTTTAAATTTGGAAGATATGAAAATTAATTGGGGTACAGGAATAGTCATCGTAATTGCTATTTTTTTAGTAGGGATGGCCGTACTAGTTTATATTAGTTCATCGCAAGATTTAAATCTGGTGACTCCTGACTATTATCCGAAAGGGATGGATTATCAAACTCAAATTGATAAAAAGAATCGAACGGCTCAACTCGAACATAAGGTGGAGATTACTCAAGATGCTAACTACATTTATATTAATTTTCCTAGCGTTGATTCTGTGCTTAAACCAACAGGCGAAATTCTATTATTCTTTCCAATCAACGATCGATTGGACAGAAGATATAAAATAGCCACAAACGACCAACTCTCGCAAATGATTGCTAAAGACAGTTTGGTACGCAGTCGTTGTATTGTCAAGATAGACTGGCAGTTGGATAGCATCAACGGATTTTACCAAGAGGAATCCATTATGTTGAAATAAGATGAATATTATTTACGCTGCTTTAAGTTTGGGTTTGCTTACAGGATTCCATTGTATTGGTATGTGTGGTCCAATCGCCATCGCACTGCCGCTGAATAAGAAATCGTGGGGAACACGTATCCTTTCTGCTCTATGGTATAATGTGGGGCGCACCATAACCTATGCCTTAATGGGTGTGCTTTTTGGTATCGTTGGGGCTGGTTTTTCATTCGCTGGATTTCAGAAATGGGTTTCTATCGTGATGGGCTCGTTTATGATTGCTTCGGTGCTTTTTCCGAAAATAAATCACCTTCTTTACCGAGGTACTGGCGATTCACGGATAATGAATTCAGTAAAACGGCAATTAGCCAAATACTTTCAGCAGGCAAGTTACAAAGCACTGTTTATCACTGGATTATTGAATGGTTTACTTCCCTGTGGGATGGTTTATATGGCCTTGGCTGGTGCCATTGCGGTGGGATCCTTAGGTGGTTCAGTTCTGTTTATGATACTTTTTGGTTTAGGTACTATTCCAATGATGTTTCTCTTATCAATGCTTGGGAATTTTGCATCCCTAAAGCTCAAGCATGCTATCAATAAAATAATTCCGGTAGTGGTGGTAGTGGTAGGGCTTATTTTTATTCTTAGAGGACTCGAACTTGGTATTAAATTCATAAGTCCGCCAGCCAAAAAGCTGCAAATCAATCAGTCGCCCAAACCCATGTCGATGAGTTCAAACACTTTTGTGCTTAATTCCCTTGAACGGATAATCGACTAAGCCTACGCTTTGAATTGGGCTACTTGCTATGAGCGTCTGGTCTTTGACCTTATTTCAGGTTTTTAAATCCGTTTTCGATTTCATCTGATAATTTGGCAAAAACCTCTTCAAAGCAACCCATTCCATCAATTTTGGTAACGCCATGCAATTGATTGTATTTGCGTATCACAGGTACGGTTTTATTTTCATGCTCCTGAAGACGTTTTACAATTTTGGCGGTGCTAGAGTCGTAAGGCATTTTAGTATTCGTTTTGCTTCGGGCATCTAATCTACTGATGAGTTCTAAAGTGGGGACTTCTATTTCTAGAATTTTTGAAATATAGCTGTCATGTTTACGGAGTAATCCATCCAGAATATAGGATTGAACCAAGGTACGGGGAAAGCCTTTGAAAATATAACCCTTTACGTTGTGGGCGTTGGCTAATTTCTTTTCTATCAACTGCACCACCATTTCGTCGGGCACTAAAGTGCCACTTTCGTACAAGGCGCAGATCTTACGGCCTATTTCAGTATTATTCTTTATTTCATCATCGAGCAGATCGCCTGTAGCAACGTATTCAAGACCATATTTTTTAGCGAGCGCTTTTCCTTGCGAACCACGACCTGAACCTGGATATCCAAAGATTACAATATTGAGAAGCTTTTTGCTGAGGATATGGCGAATAATCTGCTCAATTTCTAAGTGAACTTGCTCAACTTTTTTAGTTCCATCGATGGGATGATAGATACCTCGATCCATATAAAACTGCAAAACAGGGAGCGTTTTATCGTAATATTCTTTGAGTCTATTGCGAATAACTATCTCATTATCATCCAATCGGCCAGAGGTTTTGCCACGGTTTAAGAGTCTTTTTACGGATATTTCTTCGCCCACTTGCAAACTAATCAAACAAGACAAGGAGGTGTTTAATTTCAGCATCAGACCTTCCAGAATGTAGGCTTGAATGTAAGTACGTGGAAAACCGTCGAATAAAAAGCCATTGGCACCTGGATTTTCGGTGATGGTTTTTTCAATAATTTGTACAATTATCTCGTCAGAAACTAGGCCTCCTGATGAAATAATATCCTGCGCCTCTTTCCCTAAGGGCGATTTTTCGGCAATTTCGCGACGCAAAATATCGCCAGTAGAAATATAAAAGAGATTGTATTTTTTTATTAACAACTCCGACTGAGTACCCTTACCAGCACCGGGAGGACCAAATAAAGCAATGTTAAGCATAATAATTACTTTTAAGTACGAGCCAAAGTTAGGTAAAATTGTATTGTCAAAGCGCGTCATTTGCGATAATATAATTGCAGGGGAATGACTTGAATTCAATTTGATAGAATGTTAAGCGAATGCTAATAATAATTTTGTGAGTTAAAAATAAATAATTACTTTTGCAGCCCCAAAAAAGAGGAGATGGCAAGCTTGGTTGAATATTTAATCCCCTATAAGGGTTTGAGCATTGGGAAACATGATTATCAATATCATGTGACAGATACGTTCTTTGAGGCTTTGGAGTCAACCTTAGTTGAAAAAGGAGATTTATATGTTAATTTAGTTTTGGATAAACAAAGTCGTTTAATCACGGTAGATATACATATTAAGGGGCACATAAAATTACTTTGTGATCGCTGTCTCGATGAATTCGATTTTCCGATTGATTCCAATTACCAACAGATTTATAAATTTGGCGCCAAACCTGATCGATTTGAAGATGATTTGATTTATTTGCAAGATAATGATTATCAAATAGATTTGAGTTTATTGATCCTTGAAAATATTATTTTGGAAATACCGATTAAGCGGGTTCATCCAAATGATTCAAATGGGAAATCGACTTGTAGCAAGACGCAATTGAATTTATTAAAAAAATTTACAAAAAAGTCAGTGGTGGATCCTAGATGGGAGGCACTCAAGAATATAAAGTTTGAAGATTAACAATATTAAATACTATTATTTATGGCACATCCTAAACGAAAAACTTCCAAAACACGTCGTGATAAAAGAAGAACACATTATAAAGCAGTAGCCCCTACCTATGTAGCCTGTCCTAATTGTGGCGCCTCCGTATTATACCATAGAGTATGCAGCGAATGTGGACATTACAGAGGTCAGTTAGCAATCGAAAAGGTAGCTGCGGTTTAAAAGACTGTTGATAATCTTGATGAGTTAGCAAAGATTGTTGTAGTTATATACAATAGCTTTGCTTTTTTTTTAGGAGTTATTATCGAATTTAATTGATCAATCGAATGCAAAAAATAACGGCTGCCATTACTGGAATTGGCGCATACCTTCCGGAATATATTCTTACTAACGACGAATTAGCTACAATGGTAGATACTACTAATGAGTGGATTATGACTCGTATAGGCATCAATGAACGGAGAATTTTAAAGGAACCCGGCGAAGGAACTTCTTTTATGGGTGTTAGAGCGGTGAATCAGTTATTGGAGTCTACTGACACTAAGGCCGATGAAATAGACCTCTTAATTTGTGCCACGGTAACTCCCGACCATATTTTTCCTGCTACTGCCAATATTATTGCCGATAAAGCTAATATTCGCCATGCTTTTCATTTTGATATCAATGCAGGTTGTTCAGGATTTCTTTATGCCCTTGCTACTGCTAGTCGTTTTGTTGAAAGTGGCCAGTACAAAAAAGTAATTGTAGTTGGTGCGGATAAAATGTCGTCGATTGTGGATTATAAAGATCGCTCTACCAGTCCAATTTTTGGCGATGGCGCTGCCGCGGTTTTGTTAGAACCCAATTACGAGGGCTATGGAGTAGTGGACATGCTTTTGCAAAGTGATGGAGTGGGACGTCACCATTTACATCAAAAAGCGGGAGGATCTGTTAAACCGCCTTCAATTGAATCTATCGCAGCGCGCGAACATTTTATCTACCAAGAGGGCCAACCTGTGTTTAAATGGGCTGTTTCTAAAATGGCTGATATCTCCGTGGAAATGATGAAAAAGCACAATATTACCAGTGAGGATATCACCTATTTGGTTCCGCATCAAGCGAATATGCGCATTATTACCGCCACCGCCGAACGCATGGGGCTTGATCCCGAAAAGGTGATGATCAATATTCAGAAATATGGAAATACCACCGCGGGAACTTTGCCACTGTGCTTATATGATTATAAAGACAAACTTAAAAAAGGAGATAAGTTGATTTTATCCACTTTTGGAGCAGGGTTTACCTGGGGTTCTATCTATCTGAAATGGGCTTACGATCCTAAATAGATATCACAACTTCTTCCAAATTGAAAAACCCAATTCAGTAATTTGAAATGCTGAATTGGGTTTTTGTTTGCAATCTTCTTTTTGGTTTATCCAGATTAAGGTTCGACTATTATTCTAATGCCGAATGATTTATTTTTCAGCCATGGTTGAAGACTGTTGATTTTAAAATCTAAATATTCTTTTTTTTTGCTCATCCGTAATTGTACCACGCAAATAAAAAATACTTATCTTGCATCATAACTGTCCGAACAAATTATTAAAAGCAGAAAAGCTCGAAAGGCTATA
>DYSI01000073.1 GCA_020718275.1 Draconibacterium orientale | reverse complement strand
AAAAAAACTGAATTATTGGCTTATTTGAAATCGAATTGCGCGTACACATCACCATAAAATTTAATAATATCAGCCCTTTTCACTTGCTCGGCGCTAATATTCATTTTAATTTCTTTTACGGGTGTCGAACCGTTAAGCTCTTGATTTACAATTTTTTCGAGTACATTAAAACCCACCAACATTTGCCCAAAAACGGTATAATTTCCATTTAGAAAAGGGGTTCCAGATTGATTTTGAACAATATAAAACTGGCTCAAATCCGAACGTTTTTCAGGATTTTCGGGGCGAGCAGCCGCCAAAGCGCCCTGAAGGTGAAGGCGATTAGGACGAATTTCGCTTGGCAACGACTTTTGGATAAACGTGAGCGAATCGTTATTAAATTTAATTTCGCCTCCTTGCACCATAAAATTACGAATAATCCGATGAAAGATCGTTCCATTATATTTCCCTTCTTGAACGAGCTTAAGGAAGTTGGCCTTATGAATCGGTGTATCGTCAAATAGAATTAGTTTCATATCACCAAACTCCGTGCTGATGGTAATTAAATAATCATATTTGGGATCGGCAGAAACACTACTAAATCCAAGTGAAAACACTAGGCTCATCATCAAACTGACGAACAGAATAGATTGGGTTATTTTTTTCATAATGTTGATTATATTTATTGCGCAAATATATGTAAATCAACAGATTTATCGATACAAATCTCAGCGATGAAAATCAGTACTTTCAAATATTTTATCGGCTGATTTAGCGATAAAGCCGTGATATAGACCACCCTGAAGATCGGTATAGCGCTTTGCAAATTCATAATAGCAAGATGGAATTTCGTATTTTCCCTCCTCAAATTCGAGTATGCTAAGTCCAGCTTTCACACTCGATTGTTGCAATAATTGAGCAGGCGTTCCTTTAATCTCACCCCCTGAATCGTTGAGCACAAAGCCTTTAGCCTTTAGAAATGCATTTACCTCTTCGACAGTACTCATGGATTTCAAAGCGTTGATATTAACCGTGAAATGATTTGCCATGTAGCCAAAAGCATATAGCCATGCAGCATATTCCGATTCAAGTCTCAGCTTTTGGTATTGTACGTAATTTGGCTTTCCCCAAATATTGCCAGCAAAAACCAGCTCATCATCGAAAAAAAGTGAATCCGGAAGCTCGTCAATCAGTTTATTGATAAAATTCTGAAAAGCGCCACTAAAAGAAGAAAGCATTAATTGACTGATAAAAACTTTTGGTGCCTTAGGATCGCCCTGATGTTCGAAATGTTTTGCAGTAAGATGCTTATCTTCAAACACATAAAAACCTTTTTGTACATAACCCGCTTGCACAAATGGACGCGCCAACACATCTACATTTACCTTAGGATGAAAAAAAGTACGAATTGCAATGTGGTCGTTTTCAATATGTTCACCCAATTCCGTAAAAGCTTGATAAACTTGTTTAACCGTCGGATTTAAGTGAATATAAGTAGACCATAAGCGGTCGAAAATTTGAGTATAATGCATAATTCTAAGATTAAAAAAGGTTTTCGATTATGAACAATTCCAAAAATGTAAATCCACGTCACTCGAATATTTGCGCAAGCCAAACTTCTTTTTATGAATTGCAGAAAACAGGTTACACAACTCAAATTGAGCTTATTGCCGCATTACTGGAAGTGTTTTCATAGGTAATTCGGCTCATACTTGATTCATTGGACCTAGTTTTCATTTTGAAATGGCTGCAAAAATAAGCAATGCGCGCCCACTAATTTCCAATACTGATCAATAATAGCTTTAGGAAACAAAATCAGAATTTAAAAATTGATAATCAGAAGCTTAGACTGATTTCTTGTATCGGAATAGGTTTCTTTCAAAAGCAAATCGCTTGGTGTAGAAATTATAGAAGAAAACGATTGCAGTCACAATCAACTTGATAAGATACTGATAATCAGTAAGAAATCCTACTTTATTGAATACATAAATCAAGGAAGTACTGATGCCAATGCCTACTAACGAAAAAACCAAGGAGTACAGAAAGGCATTGCTCAGTTTACGATTCAAGATAAAAACAAATTTCTTTTGAAGGATAAAATTAATAATCATGCCTGTAAAAGCAGAAATAATATTGGAGATTACTGGAGAAAACAAGTAAGTCACTAAAGCCATATAGAGCACATAATCGACCAGCGTGGCAATGGAGGAAGAAATGGCAAACTTCATTTTAGGAATTAGAAAACTCAATAAAAATGATTTCAATTGAGAAAATTTTGAATTTTGTGGCATCTTTAATTTATTAAGCTATTGTTGTGAAATTGAACAAGATAATATTCACGATTGGCAAAGGTAAAACTATAAAGTGAATGAAACTGCTGTTTTTGGAGCAGTGGTTTTTCAACCAAAAAAAGTGATTTATCATCCGGTGTATTGGTGATTTCTATGACTTCGTTCCTTTGACGTTCGATGTAGAAAGCAAGTCCCAACAAATCGTCCCCATTAAAGCTATAAATTTTTAAAGGCTGATTATGAGCAAGTTTTACAATATTCGCCGCATTTGCCTTGTATTTGGCGCCTTCGCTATAGGTTGCACGATAAGGCAAAATAGTGAAATCAAAGATAAACCGTATCAAGATAAAGCTGGCAATCAGTGCATAAAAACGATACGCTTTGACCTTGAGAAACAAGTAAAAAATTCCAGCAGCAGCCAAAGTACTAAAAGCGGCAAGCCAATAAGTAGTTTTAAATTCGCGGAACTGGGGAATGAAAAACAAGGCAACACTTACCACTATGCTTAATGCAATTAGAATTCCCATCAACGTTTCAGCTATTCGATTCTGTTTGACTTTAAGGTCTCTGAACCGAAGGTAGAAATATACCAACATATTGATTACCATTGGGTAGAGCATATAAATATAGCGTTGGCGAGCGCCAGGCGAAATCCAATAAATTAAAATATTAGCCAAAAGCAGGAAGGAAACAAATTGAATATATCGATGATTTAAAATCGTTTTCAAGAAATTATTGTCAAACCAAAAAACGATAAAAATCGAGGCTGGCAAAAGGTTAATGAATAGTTCAGCCGGAAAGCGAAACAGTCCAAGCAAAAACGCGATGAATTTATTTTCCCAAAAAGTACGTTCATTGGATTGCGACCAAATGCCAGCAAAATAATGATCGAGGGAATTATATTGCGAATAAGCATAAAAATAGGCGCCAACGATACCCGCAAAAATAAAAATGCTTAGAAAATGCTGCCAACCAAAAAGTCTCTTAAATTCTTTGTTGTAACTAAAATAAACCAAGAGTGAAATACCTAGAAACAAGAACGAAGGCACACCTTTGGTCAGAACACCCAGTGCCCCAAGTAGATAAGTTATAAAAAAAAGAAGAAAATATTGCCTGCGTTGATGAAAATGAAAGATGCTCAGAAAGCTGCTATAAGTGATTAAGGCATAAAATAAATCTATCTCACTCAGGAGCGAAAAGTAAAGCAGTAAATCCGCACTTACAAGAAAAAGCAAAGCGGAGAATATTCCGAAGCGCTCACCAACCCATTTTTTGCCGCTATAAAAAATGAGGAAACCCATCGCAAAAAACGAAATAGTGGCAAAAAAACGGGCGGCAAATTCCGAATAATTTCCAAAAAGTTTGAAGGATCCCAAAATTATCCAATTCCAAACCGGGGGTTTACGGTAGTAATATTCACCTAATTGCGTAGGAACCATTAGGTTATCATTGAAAAACATTTCCAAAGCAATGAGTGCTCGCCGAGGTTCTTCCAGATATAATGGCTGCAATCCTAAATTAATAAAACTAGCTAAGGCTAGTAAAAGCAGCAACCCGGCAACAATCCATTTTTCGGTAGAAGCAAGTCGGCTTGCGTTTAAATCCATGGGCAATATTTTTGATTTAAAGAATTTTAGCGGGCAAATTTACAGTTTTTGTTCGCCTTTTTGCCATTATTTTTTAACCAGCACAATTAATCCCTTTTCAACAAAGTGCTAGCGGTATTGATAGTCAAATATAAGGGAACTAATTAATTTCCCCGCGGCATCGGTGATTTTCACCTTACTGATAAATCCCGATACCGACCGAATATAATCCGTTTTAGTGATAATTTCACCGTCGGCAGCATGCTTAATAATGGCAGTATATGGTTTTTCATCCTCGGCGTATTGATATTCAAAATAGTAAAGCAACACTTCATTTTCGTCAAAAACGCGTTTTATAATACGCTGATTATTATCATTATACTCATTTTCAACTCTCATCAAGAAGCGACCGTCGTAGGTTTCTTTTATAATTTCGGTATTTTGGGCTTGATCTGGATCGCCATTGTAACGATATACAATTTGATATTCGATAGAATCATTGCTCAGGTACTTTTTCAACACCAATTCTTGACTCATTGGATCCATGGAGTAGCTGAATCGCGAGTCGATGCTGCGGTCTTCCTTATAATTAATTTGCCTTTTTACGCGCCCTTCTTCATCATAAACATACTCAATAGATTCAATCTTATTTCCGTCAGGATCTGAATCTTCATCGATTAACATATTATGTTGTTCATCGTACTTAAAAGACACAACATAATCGATACTATCAGCATTTTTGAAAACCACCATCGAAGTCAAATGGCCTTGTTCGTCAAAACTTTCTGTATAATAATGGGAAGGCGACACTTCTAATTGCTTGCCTTCTTCGATTTTGTACTGAAGCACTTCGATCGATTTAATCTTCGCATTCATCATTTTAATACGCTGCTTTTCCTTTTCGTGTTTCTCGGCTAACGTTTTGGCGGGTTCTTCATGAGCACTTAAAGTGTTCATTACAAACAAAATAGCTAAAAAGAGAAATAAATATTTCATACAATTACATTCGTTAAATTCATGCACAAGTTTAGTATATTTAGCGCAAAGGCTATAAATCAAATCTTAGCAATTTGCTAGTTTTTAAATGATTTAAATTAGCTGAGAAATCAATAATTTCGCAATTTAAAATTTCAATTCGCAAAATGAAGACTATGATCAGCGGCAGAATATCAAATTGGCTTGCAAAATACAAATATCCTTTAAGTTTTATTTCCATTGGTTTAATATATTTTCTGAATCTCTTCATCGATATCATGGAAATAGATGCCGCTCAATATGCGTCGATAGCGCGAGAAATGATGAGTAGCCCAAACATTTTGCAAGTCTACGAAAGAGGAGTCGATTACCTCGATAAACCGCCCCTGCTCTTTTGGCTATCAGCGGCGACCATGAAGCTTTTTGGCGTTGCCGATTATACTTTTAAACTACCGGCTGTGCTAATCATTATTTTGGGAATCTATTCCACTTATCGCTTCAGCTTGCTGTATTACTCAAAAACCACCGCTATCACCGCAGCGCTTATGCTTGGCAGTTCGCAAGCTTTCTTCCTGATGACCAACGACGTGCGCATGGATGGTATACTGACTGGTTTAATGATGTTTTCGCTTTGGCAGCTAAATGCTTACATCAACCAAGCTCGTTTTCTGAATTTGATACTTGCAGCCATAGGAAGCGCTGGCGCATTAATGGCCAAAGGACCGCTCGCATTAGTGATTATCGCTTTCGCATTTGGCGGCGGACTATTGCTGAACCGCGATTGGAAAAATATTTTTAAAACTTCTTGGATTGTTTACCTGCTAATGGTACTAATTCTATTGTTACCAATGCTTTATGGACTTTACACACAATTCGATTTACATCCCGAGAAATACGTTTATGGATTGCAAGGACCTTCGGGAGTCAAATTTTTCTTTTGGACACAAAGTTTTGGAAGGATCACTGGCGACCTTTATTGGAGCAATGATTTGGGGTATTTCTTCTTCTTTCATTCCATTCTTTGGGATTTCCAGCCATGGGTTTTACTCTTTATTCCAGCTTTGCTGCTAAGCTTCGCCAAGATGATTTATCCCAAGTTACCCTCTGCGGCCATTCCTGAATGGATGAGCTTGAGTGGTTTTGTGCTGAGTTTTGCCTCCCTTTCCTTATCACACTACAAACTACCACATTATATCTTCACGCTATTTCCGTTTGCAGCCATCATCACGGCTAATTTTGTTATCAATAATTTCAATTACAAAGCGCTGTGGATACGACTCTGGCTCAAGATTCAATACGTATTGCTGTTTGCCTTTTTTGCGCTTTTACTGATTAGTTTCATTTTCTTTTTTCCACCACAAAACTTCTGGATACCACTGCTACTCGGAACGCTATTTTTGGTTTTTATCTTCAGTCTATTTAAAATAAAAAGCATGCCCAATCGGCTTATATATAACACTTTAATAGCAAGTATTTCGTTCAATCTATTGTTGAGCATTTACTTTTACCCAAGCATTTTGAAGTACCAATCATCGAGTGTTTTAGGGAAAGAAATACTGCAGATGAAATTGCAGGGAGAAGAACTATATGTATTTCCATTTTATGCACCGGCGCTCGATTTTTACGCCAATGAACGAATACCATATATCGAAAGACGAGATTTACATACTCTTAAACAAGGAACTTATGTATTTACAGACCTCTCTGGAAAAAATCTTATCCTAGAAACCAAGCAACTGAATTACAAAATCATTAGGGATTACGACCAATATCCGGTTACGATTTTAACCATGCCATTTTTGAATAAGGAAACGCGAAAAGAAAAACTGACCAAAAGATATTTGATACAAAGGGGTGATCCAAAAGAAGATAAGGGTCAATAGTCCGCATGCTTCGAGTTGGGCTTTGCGTGAAAAACGCTCTCGCTAAGACGCTAAGGCGCTATGGGTTTTGCTTTGCGTGAAATTGTCTCTCACTGAGACGCTAAGACGATAAGGGTTTTTTAAAATATTCCTCAATCCTTTTAATTTTTCTTTGCGACTCTTCGGTTTTGCGTGAAAAATACGCTCGCGAAGACGCTATGGGTTTTGCTGGGTGAACGTAAAAAGTTGGGGATTAGAGTTAAAAAAGGGATAAATTTGTTAAATGGAAA
>DYSI01000005.1 GCA_020718275.1 Draconibacterium orientale | reverse complement strand
TAGAAGTCAAATTCGTGGGGGCTGCTTCAAAATCCTGTTGTAAAACGATGGATTGCGCTTGTACTTGATTAAAAAAGAACGCAGCAATCAGTACCAGGGAAAGTAAGAAATGTTTCATGTTAAGTATTGATTAAGATTTAATGAACTAATGCAATTGTATTTATTAGATTGAAAATTCAAAATTAAAAATAAAAAGGTAAAAGAACTGTTTTTTTTTACCCTTTCAACATAAAAAGACTAATATATATTATTAAGTTAATATTTACACATCAAAATTATACATAAATACATGTAAATCAACGCCTAAAGTATTTAAACAAGACCAATTATGAACAGAAATATAATTTTCAGAAACTAATTAAAGAAAAAAAACCAATGGTAAAAACAAGTTTTGCAGTGTTTGATCAACTACACAGACTTAAAATTTAATACAATTCTTTGGTCTAAGCAGTTATTTTTCCTATTTTAGCATTCCAAATAACAAGCAATTTCATTAACTAATTGACATAGCAACTTGAATCAGAAGACCATCGGCATAGAGCAGTTTACGGAAGAAGAATCTCGAATTATCAAAAACAAATACGTTCAAATAATCCGGGCTAGTGCCATCGAAGATCCACTTCGCAGAAAGAAAATACGTAAAGCCTTTGACTTTGCCTTAAATGCACACCAAGGAATGCGAAGAAAAAGTGGAGAGCCATATATTCTTCATCCTATGGAAGTTGCATTAATTGCCACCAAAGATATTGGACTAAAAACCACCTCCATAATTTGCGCTTTACTACATGATGTGGTAGAAGATACAGAGTACACCATTAAAGATATTGAGGGATTATTTGGCAAAAAGGTTGCGAAAATTGTTGACGGACTCACCAAAATATCTGGTATCTTTTCGCAGTCGGATTCACTTCAGGCAGAAAATTTCAGAAAAATATTACTCACCTTAGCCGATGATGTACGCGTAATTTTGATAAAACTTGCCGACCGTTTGCACAATATGCGCACCTTAGAATCGATGTCGCACGAAAAGCAGATGAAGATAAGTAGCGAAACCAGTATTCTTTATGCCCCGCTCGCTCATCGCCTCGGTCTGTTTACCATTAAAAGCGAGATGGAAGACCTTGTTTTGAAATACAAAAACCCTGACGCCTATCGCATCATTAACGAAAAACTTGAGTATACACAATTCGACCGTAATGTCTTTATTACCAAATTTATACAACCAATAAAAAGAAAACTTAGTGCCGAGGATCTCCATTATAAAATCCTTTATCGCAATAAGTCTATCAGCTCAATTTGGCAAAAGATGCAAAATAAAAAAGTTGACTTTGAACAGGTCTACGATCTTTTTGCAGTACGAATCATTTTAGAAAGTGAACTCAAAGATGAAAAACTAGTTTGCTGGAAAACTTATTCAGCCATTACCGATATCTACATTCCAAAGCATGACCGCTTTAGAGATTGGATTTCGGTACCTAAGGCCAATGGATATGAGGCATTGCATACCACTGTGATGAGTAAAAGCGGAAAATGGGTTGAAGTGCAGATAAGGAGTACTCGAATGGATGAAATAGCCGAAAAAGGCTATGCTGCCCATTGGAAATACAAGGGTAAAACAAAAACAGATGGTGGTTTAGACGAATGGCTATCGAAGATTCGAGAATTGTTACAAAACCCCGACTCTGACGCCTTGGATTTCTTAGACGATTTTAAACTCAATCTATTTTCGGACGAGATCTATGTTTTCACCCCAAAAGGTGAAATAAAAACCATGCCCACCCACTCAACCGTTATTGATTTTGCCTTCACTATTCACTCCCATATTGGTCAAAAAGCAATAGGCGCAAAAATCAACAATCAATTAGTGCCGCTAAACCACCAATTAAATAGTGGCGATCAGGTGGAGATTCTAACTTCGAGCAAGCAAATTCCTAAGGAGGAATGGATGGGTTGGGCTACTACTGCTCGAGCCAAATCAAAGATTAAAAATGCGCTGAAAGCTGAACGCAAAACACTAATAACCAAAGGCAAGGAGACGTTTTTGGAACTCTGTAAGAAAAATAATCTCGATTGCAACGAATCGCTTTTGAAGGAACTCAACAAATTCGCTGGTATACAAGACGAATCGGAGCTTTTCGTAAGAGTGGCAAAAAACACTTTCACCGCTGATGACCTAATGGAGTTTATGAAATTTCATCGGGATCAAAACCGCTGGATAAAATACTTAAACCCATTTTCAAGAAAACCAAAAGTAGAGGACAAAACCCTTTCCAACGAAATCAGAACCCAATTATCGAAAAAGCCTGATGGACTACTGCTCTCGAAGAAATACGATCATGCACAAGTAAATATTGCCCAGTGTTGTAAACCCATTCCAGGAGATGATGTAATTGGTTTTATCGAAAAAGATAGTGTAATAACCATTCACAGAACCATTTGTGCTACCGCTTCAGACCTCATGTCAAAATATGGAAACAATATAATCAAGGCAAAATGGCGCGAAAAAGGAGACCTACAATTCTTGACCGGTATTAGAATTTATGGCAATGATAAGTTTGGATTAATCAAAGAAATTATCAATATTCTTACTGGTGAAATGGGTATCAATATTCGATCATTCAGCATCCAAACTAATCAAGATTTATTCGACGGCCAAGCCACTTTATATGTTAGTGATATCAATCAACTCAATCACATTATCAATAAATTGTACCAAGTACAAGGAATTGATAAAATATACCGTATTGACTAATCTAAAAAACAAGCTTTCACGCTAAAACACCAAATGAAACTCAAACTAATTTTCGTTGGCAAAACCGATGTCGACTACTTAATTCAAGCCAATAATGAGTATCTCCAGCGACTTCAAAATTACCTTCCAATAGAGATAATTACCATCCCTTCTTTAAAAAACCTAAAATCATTAAGCGTTGAAATGCAAAAGATTAAAGAAGGAGAACAAATATTAGCAGCTATTGAAAATGCTGATTTTGTAGTTTTGTTGGATGAGCAAGGTAAAGAGTATCGCAGTGTAGAATTTGCACAATATTTACAACAGAAAATGAATAGCGGACTTAAAAGTTTATGCCTCGTTATTGGTGGACCTTATGGATTTAGTCAAGCTGTCTATCAAATTGCCCAACAAAAAATTGCCCTTTCTAAAATGACCTTCTCGCACCAAATGATTCGTTTGCTGCTGCTTGAACAAACATACAGAGCCATGACTATTTTAAAAAACGAACCCTATCATCATTCATAAAATAGTTTCGACTATTTTTGAAATCGAATATTCGGATATTTTTAACGCTTACGCAACATCAAGCATTTGTTTCCGTTAATTTGCAGTAGGTTTTCAAATCCGCCTTATAAACATTATGAATAGAATTTTACTATTTACATTAATACTGAACAGCTTCTTTTTCAACGCTTTAGCGCAAATAAGTCATACCGATTCTTCCATTTTTATTCCTTCGCTAGGTGCTAATTACGCCTTTCATGTGGTTGGAGGCGACATGGCTAATACTTTTGGCAACCATCATGCTGTAGGAACTGATTTGACTTTTAAGTTTAAAAATCAAATCATCCTCGGCTTAGGATTTGAATACTACTTTAGTGATCACGTATTGAATCAAGACTCCTATTTTCAAGATATAAAAAACAGTAAAGGCTATATTATCGATGGCAATGGAATGTATGCCGAGGTTTTTTTATACGAGCGCGGTTTTAATTTACAAGGTTTCGCTGGCTATCAATTTCACTTTTGGTCTCCAAACCCCAATAGTGGCCCTTTTATACAAGTGGGATTTGGTTTTATGCAATATCATGTTCGAATCGAAAATCCAGGATTCACTGCTCCACAAATCAAAGATAACTATCTAAAAATGTATGATCGGCTTACTAATGGCTCCAGCATTTCACAATTTATTGGTTATCGCTTTTTGGGGAATAAGAATCTTACTAATTTCTATTTGGGCATTGAGTTTACACAAGCATTTACTCAAAATCGCAGATCTTACAATGCGGACTTCACCGACCAAAATTTAAAACAACAACTAGATTTACTCGCGGCTTTTAAAGTAGGGTGGATAATTCCTTTTTATAATAAAGCACCAAAAGCTTATTATTATTATTAAATTTGCCGGTCAAATATTCTCGGTTTAATGAGACACTTTTATTCTTTAACTGTATATTTTTACTACCTACTCGTTTGGTTTGCTTCGCATTTCAACTCCAAGGCTTCAAAATGGATAGAAGGACGTAAAGGACTGTTACATAAAATTAAAAAAGAGCTTAGACCTGGCTACATCGTTTGGATACATAGTGCATCAGTCGGAGAATTTGAGCAAGCACGCCCCCTGATTGAAAGGATTAAAAAAGAATATCCACACAAAAAAATACTCGTCACATTCTTCTCTCCCTCAGGCTACGAACTTCGAAAAAACTATCCCTTGGCAGATTACATCTATTATCTACCAATCGACACACCAAAAAACGCTCGCGATTTTATCCAAATCATCCAACCCGAAATCGTCTTTTTCGTTAAATACGAATTTTGGTACAATTATATCATCGAATTACACCAACGAAATATACCACTTTACTTACTCTCAGGCATTTTCAGACCAAAACAATACTTTTTTAAATCGTATGCTAAGTGGTTTAAGGATAAACTTGGTTACTTTGAGCATATTTTTCTTCAAGACCAACAATCGATGAGGTTACTATTAGAAGTTGGACTTCAAAATGTGAGTGTAAGCGGCGATACACGATTCGACAGGGTGTATAGTAATACATTGCTGCCTAATCAGTTTGATTCAGTATTTCAATTTTGTAAAAATAGCCGCGTAATCATTGCAGGAAGCACTTGGAAAAAAGATGAACAGCTACTACAGAGGGCTATTTCAAGTTCCCTTTTTGAAACAATTTTACCCCAAGAAACTATTAAACTGATTATTGCACCCCACGAAGTAGACGAAAGTCACTTGCAATCAATCGAGCACCTATTTAAAGAATTGAAACCAATTCGTTGGTCAGAAATAAGCAAACAACCCAATTATGCCCATGAATCAAAAATACTGCTAATCGATTCGGTTGGAAGTCTTATGCATCTCTACCAATACGCTGATATTGCATATATTGGAGGTGGTTTCGGGGCTGGTATCCATAATATTTTGGAGGCTGCCTGTTTTGGTAAACCAATAATTTTTGGCCCGAACTACCGAAAATTTAAAGAAGCAATCGACTTGATTCAACTAAAGGCAGCTTTTTGTGTAAATAATACGTCCGAATTAAATGAAACTTTGATCGACTTGTTCCAGAACAATCTCCAGTTTAATAGAATAGAAACCTCTTGCAAAAAATATATAATCGATAATCTAGGCGCCACGAATATTGTTTTCAATAGAAGCTTTGGATACAATCAATTAGAATTTTCCGCTATCGAAGAGTAAGATTCTAGTGAACTAATTCGCCAAAGGTTTTAATAACCAAAAAAAAAGGAAACCCTATTACCAAAAGGAATAGAGTTTCACTACCGAACTAAAAAACAACCATTACGCTTTTTATTGAGTGTCCACGTAATTTTCACTATTTTGCTTTAGAATATTGGCGCAAAATTCTTCATTTATTTATAATTCTCTCATTTCAACTTAGCGTTTTTCAATAAAACGTAAGCACTTAAAATTCAATTTATAATTAGCCGACTCCCTATGCTAAATGTCGCTTTTGAGATAATTTTACTTCATAATTTACTTCTTTCAACGAAACAAGGAATTAGAAATAAATCGACAAAAACATACAAAGAAGCATCACCACTGAGCCGATGAGCGATAATTTGAACAATGCGATTAAACCTTTCATGGATTTATATTTTTATTTAAAAGCAAAACTACACCAGCCAGCGCTCATTAAATGAGGGCTATAATACCTAATTCGACTAGGTAAAATACCTTTTAAAAAATATATGGTGTAGGATTAAAAATGCGTTGAGTGCCAAGCAATAGTGATAACCGCATTCTAAGGTTAAGCTACTTCCATCAATACTAAAATATTAAGTTAAAAAAACAGCCAGAATTAAAGCAAATATTTGAACTAAAAAACCATCAACCAACAACTTAACAAAGATGAAAAGCAGAATAACCTCCTAAGGATAAAATAATAATGAAACCTATAAATCTATCATGCTGACTAGTAATAGTATTTAACTATCTTTGTACAGGAAAAAAATGAACATATTTACTGTATAATTTAAACAATATAAGGCATTTAGCTATCAATAATCTAATGATTTATTGTTATTGGTTTTGAATTAATCGCAAATTGTTTACCGTATTCTATCGACATAAGCTACTAAATGAATTTATTAGAACAATTGAACGAAGAACAGCAATTTGCTGTAAAACAAACCGAAGGACCCAGTATGATTATTGCAGGAGCAGGCTCGGGCAAAACCAGAGTACTTACCTACAAAATAGCCTATTTGATTCATCGAGGCGTTGACCCCTTTAGCATCATGGCGCTTACTTTTACCAATAAGGCAGCCCGTGAAATGCAAAATAGAATTCAGCAATTGGTTGAGAGCACCGAAGCTCGTAACGTTTGGATGGGTACTTTTCATTCCATTTTCGCACGCATTTTACGCATTGAATCCGAAAAAATAGGATTTCCAAATAACTTTACCATATACGATACCGACGATAGTAAAAGTATCATCAAGAAAATTGTGAAAGAGCAACAATTAGATGATAAGGTGTACAAAGCAAGCAATGTTTTAGGAAGAATATCCAGTGCCAAAAACAATCTAATATCGGCCGCAGAATACAACAATAATCCCGAGTTAACCCAAGCCGACAAAGACAGTGGCAGAGGAAAAATGGGAATGATTTACACCTTATATCAAGAGCGATTGCGTAAAGCTGCTTCCATGGACTTCGATGATTTACTTTTCAATACCAACGTACTTCTTCGCGATTTTCCGGATGTGCTTATCAAATATCAAAGACGTTTCAAATACTTTTTAGTAGACGAGTACCAGGACACCAATCACTCACAATACCTTATCGTAAAGAGACTTGCAGCACAAAACGAAAACTTAACTGTGGTTGGAGATGATGCCCAAAGCATTTACGCCTTCAGAGGCGCAAACATTCAAAATATTCTTAATCTCAACAAAGATTACCCTCAGCTTAACACCTATAAATTAGAACAAAACTACCGCTCTACTAAAAACATAGTGGGAATTGCCAATGCCATCATTAGCCAAAACAAAAAGCAAATTCACAAAACGATTTGGACAGAAAATAGCACAGGCGAAAAAATCACCCTACACTCCACCTTAAGCGACAATGAGGAAGGAAGTTTAGTAGCGCGAACTATTTTCGACATTAAAAATAACGAGCAAGCCAAAGACTCTGAATTTGCCATTCTTTATCGTACTAATGCCCAATCTAGATCAATAGAAGAGGGCTTGCGCAAAATGAATATTCCCTATCGCATTTTTGGAGGACTATCCTTTTATAGTCGCAAGGAAATTAAAGATATTCTGGCCTATTTCAGGCTTGTCATTAATCCTCACGACGAAGAAGCCCTCTTGAGAGTTATCAATTACCCCAAAAGAGGAATTGGTCAAACCAGTATCGAAAAGTTACGCATAGAAGCTAATCGGCTAAATATTTCGCTATGGGCTTTACTCGAACGGCTGGAATCAAACCCCATCATTGCCCGAAGTGCCGCCCTTACTATTTTGGAATTTGTGAATATGATTCGGGCTTTCAGACTTGATCTTAATATCAAAAACGCTTACGAACTTGCGGAGCATATTACCAAACATTCAGGTATATATTCCACTATGTATCATGCAAAAGACGAGGACGAAGGCGTCATGCGATTTGAAAATATGGAAGAATTGCTCTCGGCTATAAAAGAATTTTCAGAACTTGAAAACGATGAAGTTGGAGCTGGTAATATCCGTACACTCAGTGAGTTCATGCAAGATATTGCCTTGCATACTGATGCCGACGAAAAAAGTAAAATCGACGGTGAATACGTTACCCTGATGACCATTCACGCCTCCAAGGGACTTGAATTTCCTTACGTTTTTATTGTTGGTTTGGAGGAAAACCTTTTCCCTTCACTCCTATCACTCAATTCAAGAGCCGAAATAGAAGAAGAACGCCGACTATTCTATGTAGCCATCACCCGTGGCGAAAAAAGAGTGTTCCTTAGCTATTCCGAAAGCAGATTTAAGTGGGGAAATTTACAATATTCCGAACCCAGCCGTTTTATCGAGGAACTAGACCCTCAATATATCGACGACCAAACCTCTGACAGAATATTAACCGCAAAACCAACTATCAAAACATCCGCCGAAGCCAAATCCAAGGCGTCATTCTACGAAAAACCCAAAAGTAACGAAGTAAAAGCCCCAGAGGCTGTGCCAAGCAATTTGCGAAGAATGAGCCAGAGCCACAACGGAACCTCTACCGACCAATCTGAAAGTATACAAGTGGGAATGGAAGTTTTTCATGACCGCTTTGGAAGAGGCAAAGTCCTTACCCTTGAAGGTATTGGCGCCGATCGCAAAGCTACCGTATTCTTCAATAACTCAGGAACTAAAAACCTTTTATTAAAATTTGCAAAACTCAAAATTCTTAAACAGTAAACCTTCAAAACAATCCTAAAGTATTAATTAAATATTTTAGCTTAGTTTTGCAGCCGATAATTTAGATATATGGAAAGAGATTATAATACCACTAGGCCCAGCATGGTAATTCGTGAATACGGGCGCAATGTTCAAAATTTAGTTGAATATGCCTTAACGATTGAAGACCGTAACAAACGAACCAAATTAGCGTTCATTATTGTATCGGTTATGCAACAAGTTAATCCACCAGAAACTACCAACGATGAATACTATAAGAAATTATGGAATCATCTTTTTGCAATATCCGATTTCAAACTCGACATTGATTATCCATACGAAGTGCATAAAATTGAAAATGCAGAAGATCGTCCTGTCCATCTTGAATACAAAACCAATAAAATACATTACCGTTTTTACGGTCAAAATACCGAATTAGTATTGCGGGCACTTGCCGAGCGTGAAGAAGGTCCAGAACGAGATCAACTCCTGCTTATTATGGCAAATCAAATGAAAGAAATGTATATCAACTGGAATAAAAATATCGTTGGCGACGATGTGATTGAAGAGCATATTAAAGTAATTACTAAAGGAAGACTTAAACTTGCAGAAGGAACAGAACTTATTTCTTCCAATGTGATTTTGAAAAAATTGCAATCCAATTTAGCAAGTGTAAAACCCAGCGCCGACGCTAAAAGAGCAAAACCTAAAAAGTTTGTGCGGCCAAAACCCAGCATAGCCCAAAAACCATTTAAGAAAAAACATAAATAAGCTACTAATTTGAAACACTGAGATTTAAACTAATAAAAGTTTTTTAAATTTCGATTGATTTCTATATTGTAAAATAATCTACTTTTGCACGATTAAAAATTTATTAAGATATAATACGAATGGCTAAGAATAAGTTCGAACATACAGAGGAAAATCTGGCAAATATTGAAGAAGCAATCAGCAAAACCGAGCGATTTGTTGAAAAGAATAAGAATTATCTAAGTTATGGAATTATTGGAATATTTGCCGTAGTGTTGCTGATTATGGGCTACAACAAGTACATTCGTATTCCTAATGAAGAAGAGGCTTTTAACACCATCTGGCATGCCGAAGAATATTTTAACCAAGATAGTATTGACCTAGCCTTAAACGGAAGCGGTGAATACCCTGGATTCCTTGAAATCATTGATGATTACGGCTCAACCAAAAGTGGCAATTTGGCACGTTACTATGCAGGTATCTGTTATTTCAAAATTGCCCAAAAAGACTCTACCGAAACCGCTAAAGAATACTATCAAAATGCTATTGATTATTTAGAAGATTTTGACAGCGATGATCTAAACGTAAAACCAATGTCTATCGGAGTTATGGGAGATTGCCAAATGGAATTAGGAAATACCGAAAAAGCTGTAGAATTATACTTAAAAGGTGCTCACATGAATGATAATGAGTTTATTAGCCCAATGCTCTTGAAGAAAGCAGGGATGACTTATGCCCTCCTAGGCAACCACCAAAAAGCACTTGAAACCTATAACGAAATCAAAAATAAATATCTCAGAAGTCAAGAATACTACGAAATTAAAAAATACATTGCCCGAGAAGAAGCGATTCTTGCCAAGTAAAAAAGTAACGTATTACAAAAAAGGTCGAGCTATAACTCGACCTTTTTTGTTTATTTTTGAACCCAATAAAACAACATAAAATGGCTAGCACACATAAGAATTTATCAGAATACCAAGAAAGCCCGCTAAGCATCCAGAGGGCAAAAATAGGAATCCTAGTTTCCGAATGGAACATAGAAATCACCAATGCACTTGCAAATGGTGCAATCCAGTTACTCGAAAAACATGAATTATCGCAAGATCAAATTATAGTAAAATACGTACCCGGGACTTTTGAATTAGCCTTAGGAGCTCAGATGCTCATAAAGCATGCAAAGGTTGATGCTGTATTATGTTTAGGCTGCGTTATTCAGGGCGAAACCCGACATTTCGATTTTATCTGTAATGCAAGTGCCAATGCCATTGCTCAACTTAATTTACAAAGTGGAATCCCCGTAATTTTTGGGGTATTAACCACCGACAATATGCAGCAAGCCCTAGACCGCGCTGGCGGAAAACATGGCAATAAAGGAAGCGAAGCCGCTATCACCGCCCTCAAAATGATTAGTTTACAAAACGAAATATCAAAAAAATAAACCATGCTGAAAATTGCTTTCATGGGCACACCTGAATTTGCAGTGGCAGCCCTTGATTCATTAAACCATAGCAAGCACCAATTGGTTGGTGTGGTAACCACCCCCGATAAACCAGCTGGGAGAGGAAAACAATTATCCACCAGCGCCGTAAAAGATTATGCATTGCAATACTCACTCCCCCTTTTGCAGCCAGAAAAACTAAGCAACCCTAGCTTCATTGAGCAATTAAGAGAATGGCAAGCTGATGTTTTTGTAGTAGTCGCTTTTAGAATGCTTCCAAAATCAGTTTGGACAATTCCAGCAAAAGGAACCTTCAATATTCATGCTTCCCTACTGCCTCAATATCGTGGCGCTGCACCTATCAATCACGCTATCATCAACGGCGAAACCCTAAGTGGACTCACCACCTTTATAATTGACGAGGAAATCGATACAGGTCGGATTATCCTGCAACATAAAGTAACCATCGGTCCAGAAGATACCGCAGGAGATCTACACGATCGTTTAATGGAGATAAGCAAAGCAATTGTTATTAAAACCTGCGACCTTATTGATGAAGGAGAAGTACAACTCATAGATCAATCTCAGTTTTGCCCTAGCGGAATTAGTCTTAAATCAGCTCCTAAAATATTTAAAGAAGATGGTCACCTTCAATACGCCCAAACGGTGGAATCAGCCCATCGATTGGTAAAAGGGCTTAGCCCCTACCCGACTGCCTTTGTGAAAATTCTGAATGATGAAAATGAGGAGTTATATCTCAAGATCTTTAAAACAAGTTTTGTGAAAGAAGAAAATAAAGCGGGAAAAGTCACCACTGACCGAAAAAACTTTTTAAAATTAGGATTTGATGATGGCAGTTTATATGTACATGATCTACAATTACAAAACAAAAAAAGAATGCCAATTGATGCATTTTTAAGAGGCTTCAATTCAAAAATGGATTGGAAATGGCAATAAACGGCAAACCTAATGATAGCAAGGGATTTAAAAAAATAATTATAAAACACTATTTTTTGTCAATATTTATTAACAATTAGACTCATTTTTCAACAAATCCAATAAAACCAAGCGATTGCGTAGGACTGAACAAAAATATCAATTATATTTGTCAACGTATTACCTTAATTTCTAATCTTAAAATATTTCGACATGAACAAAACACAATTAATTGATGCAATGGCTGAGACCTCTGGTTTGACAAAAGCTGATGCAAAAAGAGCTCTTGAAGCATTTGTTGGTGCAACTACCGAATCGTTGAAAAGTGGTGACAAAGTAGCCTTAGTAGGCTTTGGTTCTTTCTCTATTTCTGAAAGAGCTGCTCGTTCAGGACGTAATCCTAAAACAGGAACTACCATCAATATTCCTGCTAAAAAAGTAGTTAAATTTAAAGCTGGTGCTGATTTGGCTTTATAATTTTTCATCTAAGTAAACTATTAAAAGCCTCTCGTTTTTAAACGTTGGGGCTTTTTTTAATAACCACAAACAATGTCAGAGAATCACGCTTACCAAATTGCCCTACGCGATTACTTAATGAATTTTATTTCAGACAACAAGCAATCATTATTTAAAAAAAACATCGAGGACCGTACACGCTATCTTACCATCGTACTCGAAAACATTTATCAATCCCATAATGCCAGTGCGGTAATTCGTTCATGCGATTTGTTTGGAGTACATGATGTACATATCATTGAGAATACACATAAATACGAACTTAGCGAAGAAGTTGCTATGGGCTCCTCAAAATGGCTGAAATTAAAAAAGTATAATAACTTAGAAAACAATACATTAGACTGCTTTAATAAGTTGCGAGCAAAAGGCTACCAAATCATTGCAACTACTCCACATCATAATGACGTACTCATTGAGCAACTCAATTTAGACAAACCAATTGCCCTTGTCTTTGGAACCGAGCATCTTGGACTCTCAGAAACAGCGCTTAACCATGTTGATGGTTTTATGAAAATCCCAATGTATGGTTTTACCGAAAGTTTTAATATCTCCGTTTCGGCTGCGCTAAGCATGTTTTATCTTACCGAAAAATTACGCAAATCTGACATCCATTGGCAATTATCAGCGGAAGAAAAAGTTGAAATACAAATAGAATGGGCCAGGAAAACCATTAAAAAATCGAATCTTATCATCAAAGATTTTGAGGAAAAATGGACTCAAGCAAATCAAATTTACCCAAACACTAAATAACCAAATAAAATGAAAGATTATAAAAGCTATTACGAACTGAAAACCACCCCAGATCAAGCGTACTTAGGCCTCACAAATCCTTTAACCATAAGGCTTTGGAGTGGCGAAGAAGCTGAATTTGAAGCAGAAATAGGGAAAGAATTTTCAATGTTTGAAGGGAATATTACGGGAATTATCATTGGTTTAGAACCTGGTTATAAGATTGTTCAGCAATGGTTTTTTGGCGATCAGGAAGAAGCATCTGTGGTTACTATGATTCTGCACCCTAAAAAAAATCACACCTCCTTAGAATTGCGCCACACCAATATCCCTGATGACGATTACGAAAACATTGTAGACGGGTGGAATGAAGTATTTATGAGTCGTTTAGTTGAATTTTACGACGAGTAATAAAATCAAAATAAGCCATCATTTAATCTACCAGTTCTTCAAGCGTGCGATAGGCAAGATAAACCATTGTGCCCATCCCTTTGAACAATGACTCTTCGTCAATATCGAACTGAGCGGTATGCAAATTAGTGATTTCTTTGCCTTTGGTACGAGTCCCGACCCGATAGAAAGTACTAGGAACCTGATGCGCATAATAGGCAAAATCTTCGGCGGTCATTCGTAATGAAAGCTCCTCTACCTTACGAGTTCCTAAATACTCTTTAGCAAAAAGGCTCAAATTATTGGTTAAAGTCGGATCATTTACCACATAAGGATAACCATGTTCAATACGCACTTCGCAAGATCCACCCATGCTAATAGCCATATTTTGCGCTAATTGAGTAATTTTCTGATGCGCATCTGCCCGCCATTTTTCATCAAAAGTGCGTAATGTGCCAGAAATACTTACTTGGTCAGGAATCACATTGGTTTGACCCTCGGCAATAAATCTACCAAAAGAAAGCACAGTTGGAATATTTGGTGAAGCCATTCGGCTCACAACCTGTTGCAGCGCTACCAAAATATGAGCACCAATCAACACAGGATCTACATTAAGTTCGGGAGTAGCCCCATGGCCACCTTTTCCCTTAACAGTCAAATATATTTCATCAGTGGAAGCCATATACATTCCACTCTTAAACCCTACTTTACCAGCTTCCATATTAGGGAAAACATGTTGCCCTATTACATGTCGCACAGGTGGATTCTCGAGCACGCCCGCTTCAATCATCGCTTTTGCCCCACCAGGAAAAGCCTCCTCCGAGGGTTGAAATATTAGCTTTATACTACCGTCTAAGTCATGACGTATTTCATTCAGAATTCTCGCCGCTACCAACAACATAGCCGAATGAGCATCATGACCACATGCGTGCATTACGCCCTCATTTTGTGACTTATAGCTCACTTGATTCAACTCAAGAATTGGCAGGGCATCCATGTCTGCACGCAAAGCAATCACTTTATCTTTCTTCTTCCCTTCGATAAAGCCAACAATACCAGTTTTGGCAACATTCGCTTGAAATGGAATTCCATATTGCGTTAATTTACTAGCAATAAATGCCGAAGTTTGATATTCTTGAAATGCTAATTCAGGATGAGCATGGAGATGACGACGAATCGCAACCACCTCACTATGATACAACCTACAATATTGTTCGATTCTCTTCTTTAAAATATCAGCCATGAGAAATGAAAGTAAAGATTAAATTTTTGACTTATTTAGTAAACTATTTATTGAACAGCATTTTAATTCCAACCAGAATAATAAACACTGCAAATATTCTTTTCACAATAGTTTGCGGGATATTGATTATCATTTTTGACCCAAGATAACCTCCGATAAAAAAGAATATCGCAAGGATCAAAGCATACTGCCAATTGATATAGCCTTGTTTGTAGTATGTTGCCGCTGCCAAAATACCAATTGGAGGAACCATCATTGCAAGACTAGTACCTTGGGCTTCGAACTGCGACATGCCCAAAAAGAACACTAGCGCTGGTATTATTATTATTCCACCGCCAACTCCAGCAACCCCACTTAACATACCGCCAGCAAGACCGATTACTAATAAAATCAAAAAAGTAGATAAAGATATTTGCATAGTGTAAAATTTTAAAAATCGAGACTCAATGAAAAATAAAATACGGCCTTATCATGAACATAGCCATTTTCGATACCCCAAGCCCAATCAGCGCGCATATAATACCCAAATACTTGGGATCTTAATCCAAATCCGTAGCCGCCAACAATGGGATCATCCTGATTTATAATGGTAATTTCCACAGGATTACGATAGATACTCTTTCTAAATAGTGAATTACCATCGGCAAAAGGATCAATTCCAGTCCAAGCTGTACCCATATCAAAAAAGCCAACAATCATAAAATTATTCCAAAAGTTAGATTTCACCGGAACATTACTAAAATAGTTGATCGGTGGAAAACGCAATTCAGTATTGAGTAAAAAGAAATTATTGCCATTGCGGATATTCTGCGAAAAGCCACGCATATTGGTAGCGAGTGTTTGGTATGCAAACTCCTGATTTTGATCTACTTGAATATCTGTATTAAACTTAGCGTACATCCAATTATCCACTCCACCCAAATAATAGATAAGCCGTTGAGTCCCCAATGAACCACTACCTGCAAGGCGATTTGCCCAAACAAAACTCTTATGTATTTGAACGTACTTGCGAAAATCGAAGCCAAAAACAATCAGATTCTCCTTAAAATCTTCGATTGGCTGATAATATTCTCCAAAAAGCTTATAGCGAGTACCGTATAAAATATTCAGACCCCCAGCTCGTGAATTATCATATACATACTCCAATCTAAAAATTGCTTTGTTTGACATTTCATCCTCACGAGCCAGATTAGTAAGGTCGGTGGATTTTACCACTGATACATCATTATTATAGGCAAAAGTTGCTCTCAATCCTCGAATATTGTCGAAAGGAAGTCCAAATTTAACAAAAACCTCATGAATATGATGTGTTAAATATCTATCGCTCAAGTATTCATCCACTAGAACCCTATGAAAAGTATAATCCTTATCAATTCGATTTTTATAATCCGAAAACGTGAGGAAATATTCATTATTTTGCAATGATGGCGATATTTTAACCCCACCAATCAAACGATAATCTTCCAGCAAATCCATGATTCCGAATTTGAGATAGGAACTAATTCCGGAGGTCAAATAAATAGGAGTTTGCGGATTTGAAAACGGTTGATACGAATAATTCATATAGCTAAAATCAACCTGAGTAACAATTTCGGAAACATTATATTCAATGTTATAAGGTCGCGAACTATAAGCTGATCTAATTTCGTCGGCAGGTCCATGCTGGCGACCCGCTTCCAAAGCTGCCTTTGATGATTTATCTATTTCAGTTGTCTTGCCATTAAAGGAGTAATTATCGATGTCAATATTGCTATTTTGGTTTTGTCGATCAGACAGTCTGACTACCTTAAAATGCTTTTTAATAAGTGATTTGTCATTTGCAGGAAGTAGATTGGCCGAGTCGGATGTTGATAACCTTTTTAGCTGCAACAATTGCAATTGTTCTTTACGTTCTTGCAGTTTGCGTTGAGCGTTCCATAGATCCTCCATATAGGCTGTTTTTATAAGCAGTACCCGATCATAATCTTTATAGGCAGGAATTGGGCGAATAAAGATTTTAGTCTTTCCTTCCACTTTCGCTATTTCAGTATATTGCGTGGCAAACAGGTTATAATCTTGCTCTAAAATACTTGTTCCATAATCCGAAACAGCCTGATATCTAGTAAAATATCTATAATGTGTAGTGGTATCAATAAAGCTGATTGTGCTATCAAAACTACCAATGTAGCGATTATAAATTCCATTTTCATCACTTAACCAAGCAAAACTATTATTTGCAACAGGCATAGCATAGATTTCGTTAGCAAGCGGGGTGTTGGTAACTCGATGCAGCACCTTTGAAGGATTAAGTAAATCGTAAAAGAACAAGTCGTTATTTCGATTTCCGTGAATAGTATCCTCGGCAATTTGACTTGAAATTTGTTGAATATTGCGCAAGCTATCCTCCATTCTATTGGAGCTCCAAACAATGGCATTATCATTATTAACAAAGCGAGGATAATAATCATCAAAACCATCTTGAGTCAAGCGATTGAACGAATTGCCACCAAGGCTAAAGAGATAAATATCACTCTGACCATTTACAATGGCCGACATTGCAAGCAAATTACCACGCTTATTAAAGGAAAAATCATGTATCTTATCAAATTGATTTAAGATTCGTGTTCTCTTTCGCCGCTTCCCGTATTCAAATGACACCAACACATTAGTGCTTCGATGTTCGTAAATCATATTTAGTTGATTGCTCTGAGGCGACCAAGCTAGCAAAGGATAAGTGAAATCAATCTTTTCAGCTAATCGATATCCATATTTCAGCACACATTTACGCCTTCCTGTTTCCAGATTTTTGACAAATACTTTCACTTTTCCTAAATCATTGGTAGTGTATGCAAGAAGATTTCCATCAGAACTAATACGCGCTTGGGCATAATTTATTTTTGGAGTAAATTTTCTGAAGGCTGCATTTTGAGGCAAGTCAAAAACATCAAAATCTCGCTGATAACGTTGTGAATAATAATTTTTCCAATCTAATAATAAGGATTCATAACTCACATTAAGTACATATTGAAAACCATTTTCAATGCTATGATTAATCTTGGCCATGTACAAGACATTCGAAATAGCCGACGCCCCAAATTTTGCCTCCACATATTTCCATAGAGAATGACCCGCTATTATTTGCTGAGTGGTGGTTAAGCGCTCAAATTTGGTAAATTCATCTATACGAATTCCATCACGCAATTCATTATCCATGGTAGTATTCCAATCGTCCGACAAATAAGATATCAGCCCTTCAACATACCAATCAGGAAATGAAAGTAAATACGAGTTCTTAATTTTGGCACTCGTAGAACCACCATACAGAAATTCGTTTAGCAAAACCTTGGCTATCCCACGCTGTATTTGCTTTTCAAAATCTAGATGTTCTCCATTAAAATATATAAAAACCTTATTATCAATAACATGAGTTAAGCCCCCCACATTATAGTCGTCATCGGTAATAAGTCCAATATTCGTTTCTTTGAGATCTGATAAGTCATTAAAGATCAGAAATCTAATTTTACTTTCGGGATTAAAATCGAGTTTTTTTGCAATTATAGCAATTTGCTTATCGGCAAAGGAAGAGGCGTAAATCGCTAAAGATTGTCCACCTTTGTAATAATAGGTATCGAATTCGTTGAAACGGTAGAAACTCCAATATCGGTCAGTGGTATGCTGTATTCTATTTTTTCCAAAATTAACCTGCGATCCACTATAAAACTGAGCAAAACCAGCTGAAAAAACAAATAAAAGTATCAGTCCAAGCAGGTATTTGAGCCCTGCTAATAAATGCCTGTATCTATATTTCTTCATTTTATAATTCAAAAATTAAGTATTCCAAAAACGAGCAAAGTTAATTATTATTTTTGCAATCGAAAATTCTAGCATTATTAAGAATCTGGAATAAGAATCCGAGGGGTCGGAACGGTTATAAGAAAATATTATTAGCAAATTATACCATAAAAAAACACAAACACGATGAATGTTAAAACATTTGTATTCAATTCATTTCAGCTTAACACATACCTACTATACGATGACTTAGGCGAGGGAATTATCATTGATGCTGGTAATCACAGCAGCGAAGAAAACGAGCAATTATTCGATTTTGTGGAACAAGAAAATATTTCCATTCGTGCTTTATATTACACCCACGCGCACATAGATCATATTGCAGGAAACAATGCAATCCTTCAAAAATATCGGATACAGGCTGCTTCACATCGCGATAGTATTGATTTTTTTATGAGTTCAGCAAAATATGCTTCAAACTATGGTTTTGATGTTCAAGAATATATTCTTCCGACTATTTTTTTGAATGATGGTGATATAATTCATTTTGGCAAAAGCACTCTAAAAGTACTCCATACACCAGGGCACGCTGATGGAAGCCTATGCTATTATGCGGAAGAAGATCAATTTGTGATTGTTGGGGATGTGTTGTTTAAGGGAAGTATTGGGCGAACAGATTTACCCACAGGCGACTTTGATTTGCTTCAAAAAAGCATACTCGAAAAACTTTTTGTTTTACCGAATGGAACAAAGATTTATCCTGGTCATGGGCCATCAACCACCATTGGCTTTGAAAAAATTAATAATCCATTTGTGAATTTGCTTTAACCCCCATATTCGATAACACAAACATACTTATGGATTTTATGTGGTCGAATTGCGAGGCCGATATATAGCATTTTAGGATCTAAAATATTCTTTCGATGACCAAGACTAGCCACATCCTCATCAATCAACAAGCTGATCAAGACCGTTAGTGCAGAAGTATCTTGCCCATAATGGCAGTTTTCGGCAAAACGAGCATGGCGAGATTTTTTGACTCTTGTGCTAAATTTCTGATGTCCAACCGATCCTTTAATTCCACTTTCAAGGGCAAATTCCGAAGCCAAATTTACAATATTGCGATCAACCATTAGCAGGGGTAACTGATTGATTCTGCGAAGTTCCTTATTGAGTGACTTCAAATTTTCTGCCTCTGGAACCTGATGTTTATCGACATATTCTTTGAGAAATGTTTTTGCAAATAGCGCACCATCAAAGCGTACCAAATTGGTTAACCAAACTATATCCTTTTCTTGTTGCGTTAGAAAAGCGGATTCTTTGGCTGTATTTGCAGCTTCAATTACTTCCTTATTCCACAAATGATAAGGATAATTGAGCGTATCTACTGCATCAAAAACTGATTGGCTATAGCTTGCGAAAGTAGTGGTAAAAAGAAGGAGAAGAAAAGAAAATTTTATCATGAGTCAAACGAATTAAAACAAAGATTAATTAAGCGAGCTAAAATAATAGTTTTTATAAATAATTCAATTTAATAAATCGAAAAATCATCACTAACGAATTAACGTTTATAAAAATAGAAATAAAAACAAAAAAACCTTATGAATGAATTTCATAAGGTTTTAAATGTACGTTGAGTGGTACCACCTGGATTTGAACCAGGGACACACGGATTTTCAGTCCGTTGCTCTACCAACTGAGCTATGGTACCTTTTTAGCGGCTGCAAAGGTAAAACTTTTTTTAAACCTTCAACAAAAAAAATAACAAAATAATAAAATGAATCAAGAAACATGGCGTTTCGAGCCAAAATTGATTATCCAAACAGCATTACAAATTTAAAACAAATTGATTATAAACAAATTAACTCATCACAAAAAGCAAAGGCAGGAACAAAAAAAAACAAGATAACTACTAGCATATATTTTTTAAACCAGAAATAAGTCGAACTATTACGGAAGTCAGTACGGAAAGAACCGTTGGTATTTTATACCTTTGCAAAAATAAACAACCCATGCAATTTGTACTTGATTTTGGCAATAGTTATCAAAAATGCGCTCTATTCAAACAATCAGAGATGATTGCTTTTGAGCGTTTTGAAAAGGCAACATTAACTCAATTACAGGAGTTTTTGAATCCTTATCCTGAGGTTAAGTCTTGCATTATTTCATCTGTAATCCACACCGAAGCGAATATTCTTGAATGGTTAAAAACGTTTCCAATGCATATTGAGTTAACTAGCGAGACCATAATTCCAATTATAAATAAATATTCTACTCCCGAAACATTGGGCAAAGATCGTTTAGCAGTTGCAGTTGGAGCAGCTAGTTTAGCACCACATCAAAATGTATTGACCGTTGACATTGGTACTGCAATTAAATTTGACCTTGTGAATAGCCACGGAGAATATCTTGGAGGAAGCATTTCTCCAGGTTTATACTTAAGATTTAAAGCGCTACATAATTTTACTGCAAAACTACCGTTAGTCGAGTATAACCATGTTCATAATTTAATAGGAACCAACACAGAGACTTCCATCTTATCAGGTGTAATGAACGGAGCAATTGCAGAAGTAAATGGGTTAATAGCCCAATACCGGTCACAATTCAAAGACTTACAGATTTTTCTAACTGGTGGAGAAAGTATTTATTTTGATAAGTATATAAAAAATAACATCTTTGCAGTTGCAAACTTGGTTCTTATTGGACTGAACGAAATTTTAATTTTTAATGAAAGAACTCATTCGTTATAAACGATTTACGCTAACATTTTTTGTAATGTGTATACTCCAAACTAATATGTTTGGGCAGCTTCGTATCGACTCACCTTATTCAAGATTTGGGCTTGGCGATGTAAATCCGGGCTATAATGCAAGTCAGTCTTCGATGGGAGGAGTAGCATTTGCTATCAGAGACCCATTAAGGATAAACATCTTAAATCCAGCTTCTTACATCAATATTGATTCTAGCAGTTTTGTTTTCAATGCTGGCTTTTCAGGCTTCTTGATTCAAACAAAATCATCAAGCCAAAGTGGAAATAGCAATTATTTCAATATAGGCAATTTGAATTTTGCCATGCCATTTACCAAATGGTGGAAAACGAGCGCAGGATTAGTCCCCTATTCAACAATTGGTTATGATGTCAACGTTTATGAAGAGATTGATTCAATTGGCACCGTACGATACGGTTATTTAGGTGACGGAGGAGCTAGCCGTATTTATTGGGGAAATGCATTTAGGATTTCAAAGAATTTCGCTGCAGGCGTAAATATGTCGTATATCTTTGGAAATCTGAACCTAAGACGGGAATCCGAAATGTTAGATTTAGCCAAATCTTTCAATTATAGATACACCAACACTGTAAACATTAAGAGTCTGTATTTTGAATATGGAATTCAATACCACACGAGTCTTGGCAATAAAAAAGATTATTTTCTCGATTTAGGTTTAGTATACGCCAACCAACAGAATTTCAAAGCAGTAAAATCCGCCTTGGCATACACCTATTCAGAAGGAACAGAGGGCTATGAATATCATAAAGATACGGTTCTGAACACTGAAAATGGAGTTGGCAATATCATTATTCCACAAAAAATTGGAGCAGGATTTAGCTTTGGAAAAGAGAAATCATGGATGATGGCCGCCGATGTTAGTTTTGAAGAATGGAGTAAATATTCAGCATTTGGGGTCATGGGTATTCTGAATAACAGTATTAAAATTAATTTTGGGGGCCGGTATTTTATTGGTAAATATGCACTTAATATGGGATTTATGTACAACGAATCCTATTTAACGCTCCACGAGAAAAACATAAACGACTATGGCATAAGTTTTGGGGTCGGCATTCCGCTGATGAGTCAAAACAATCCCCCGAGTACATCGTATATGGATTTAGGGTTTGAATTTGGACGAAGAGGAACCTTAGCAAATAGTCTAATACAGCAAGATTACATTAAGATTAAACTAGGGCTCAACATCCGAAACACATGGTTTCAAAGGCCAAAATATTTATAAACTTTAATAAACAAACTGAAATGAAAAAATTAAAACTAGTCCTAATCGCACTTGGTTTAATTGTGATGGTTGGAAACGCAGAGGTAAAAGCTGCAATAATTAAAACTGATAAAATCAATGACCTTGCATTGACAGAAGTAAAAGATGGCAAATATGGAAAAGACAGTGCAAACTGCGTCAAAAACCTAAGTTTGTATCGCGAATTTTACAAGCAATGGTCAGCTAGCAAATACAAAGATGCAAATTTGGTACAACAAACCCTGAACTCATGGCGCTACTGCTTCTTAAATTGTCCTTCCGTCAGTAAAAACATTTACATACATGGTGACAAGCTTATCAATTATTACATTAATTCAAACAAAACTGATTCAATAAAGCGGTTTGCATACGTTGACACCTTAATGATGATTTATGACCAACGAATTCAATATTTTGGTGATGATAAAAGTGTTAATAAGGAAATGCTAATTGGCAGAAAAGCAGCAGACCTTATGAAATATAGACCTAATGAAGCCAAAACCTATTATCCTTGGTTTGTTGAATCTTTTAACGTGCTGAAAGCTGAATCTGAACCTACCACTTTGTTTTACTTTTATGTTGCAACCATACGTTATGTTCAACAAGGATTTGCAGACAAAGATCTAATCTTAGAGAACTATGTAAATATTGAAGATGCCCTCGAGTATAATCTGCAAAAATATGCTGAGGATTCAGTAAATTTGAATAAGTATTCATCAGTAGATAATAATATCGAACAAAACATTAGCAAATTTGCCACTTGCGAAAAACTGATTGAGTTATATGGTCCAAAGCTTGATGCCGACCCTGATAATTTAGCACTAGCAAAAAACATCGTAAAGTTCTTTGAAAAGAGAAGATGTACTAAATCAGACGTTTATTTTAAGGCTTTAGAAAAAGTACACGCCAAAGAGCCAAATGCCGAATCAGCTTTTTCGATGGGTAAATTAGCTTTTGAACGGGAACAATACAGTAAAGCCAAGCCTTATTTGGAAGAAGCTTGCAACACTTTACCTGATTCATTAGTTTCAAAAAAATCATCAGCCTATTTATTACTTGCCGAGGTCTATCGTTCGTTGAATCAATACAGTGCTGCCCGCAATGCAGCATTAAAAGTACTCGATTACAATCCAAAAGAGGGCATGGTTTACATCATCATTGGCGATTTGTATGTTAACAGTGCTGGAGATTGTACTGTACAAGGCTTAAGAGTTGCCTACTGGGCTGCCGCCGATAAATATTCCCGAGCCATTACAATATCTGATGATGAAAAAGTAAAAGATCTTGCACAAAAGAAACTTGCTGCAATTAGAGGTAACTTTCCTGAGAAACAAGATGTTTTCATGAGAAATCTATCTGATGGACAAACCATTACCATTGAATGTTGGATAAATGAACAAACTACTGTGCGCTCACGTTAAATAAAAATGTAAATTCGCGGTTGAATATTAAAATTCAATGACTTATAATAGCATCTTACCTTTTTTAAAAAGCATTGTTCTGATTTTGCTCGGAACAATGCTTTTTTCGTGTGAAAATGATTTATCCGCCATCAAAGCACTGAAAGTAGATGAAAACACACCAATTTCAACTACTTATAATATGACAATGGTATACACTGACAGCGGAAAATTAATGATGAAAATGGAAAGCCCTGAGGTCAATCAATACCTCAATGACGACGACTATTTAGAAATGCCTAAAGGAATTAATTTGATTTTTTATGATTCAACCAAGCAAGTCCGTTCGAGCCTTAAAGCCGACTATGCTATAAATTACACCAAAACTAAAATAATGGAAGCCCAAAATAATGTGGTTGCGGTGAACGCACAAGGTCAACAATTATATACTGAGCGACTCATTTGGGATCAAAACAAGCATTTAATTTATACGAATAATAAAGTGAGAGTAGTTACCGAGGGGAAAATTTTATTCGGTGATGGACTAGAGGCAGACGAAACCTTTGAGAAATGGGTAATTACTAACCCTAGCGGAGATATTGAGTTTAACCAAAGTGAATTTTCTGACACCATAACACAATGAACGCTGCAATAATCATTATCATCCTAAGCATAGTATTTTCCGCATTCTTTTCAGGAGTGGAAATAGCATTTGTTACCGCTAATAAATTAAAAATTGAGCTCAACAAGAGTAGAAATATATTATCAGGTAGAATTGTCTCCTGGTTCAACAAACGAGAAGCTAATTTTATTGCCATGTTATTGGTAGGCAATAATATATCTCTAGTAATCTATGGAATGAATATGGAGAAAATTGTAAATCCACTTCTAGCAAGTTCTCTCCCCTATTACCTACAAAGCGATTTTGCAATTCTATTTGCCAACACACTAATTTCAACCTTTTTAATCCTAATTTTAGCAGAATACATTCCAAAGGCCACCTTTAGACTAGTCGCCAATAAAGCTATTGAACTATTCAGTTTACCCCTGATTATTCTTTATTTTTTATTATTTCCCTTTGTCTGGTTTTTCATTAAAATATCCGAAATTATTTTAAAATATGGTTTTAGGACAAGCATTACCACTCAAAAACACCATTTCTCAACTATTGATTTAGATTATTTTATTCAGGATTTTCATCGCGAAGAATTCATTGAAAATGGAGAAATAGAGAGCGATATTCAGCTTTTCAAAAATGCCATAGAATTTCGATCTACCAAAATCAGAGAGTGTATGGTGCCACGTACGGAAATAAAATCAGTAGAGCTAGATGAAACTATTGAACGATTAATAGAAATATTTCACCAAACAGGTCATTCAAAAATACTCGTTCACCAAGAAAATATTGATAATATTATAGGCTATGTACATGCCTATGACCTCCTCAAAAAACCCGAAACAATTCAGAAAATACTCAGAACAATCTCTATGATCCCTGAAACCATGGCGGCCAATACCATGCTCAACAAAATGATTAAAGAACATAACAGCATTGCTTTAGTTTTGGACGAGTTTGGAGGAACCTCAGGAATTATTACGATGGAGGATCTGATGGAAGAGATCTTTGGCGAAATAGAAGACGAATTTGATAAAGATCAATCAGTTGAAAAACAGATAGATGAAAATACCTATTTATTTTCTGCGCGACTAGAAATCGATTATTTGAACGAAACATACCATTTAAATTTAGTGGAATCAGACGAATTTGAGACACTGGGTGGCTATGTAATCCATCATCACGAAAGTATACCTCAAAAAGGAACCATCATGAATATCGATGATAATACTTTTGAAATAATTCAAGCCGGAAACACTAAAATAGATTTAATAAAAATAAGCGTTAACAAAGTTTAAAGTAATTGTATAATATTGATTACTAATTATTTAAAACGTTTTAAAAGCTAATTTTCAAGAGGTTAAATATAATTTCGGAGCTATTAGTTTTGTATGTACATTTGCAAGCAATTTTTTAAACAGATACAGAATGGCAATTATTGGAAAAATCAGATCTAGATCAGGATTATTATTAGTTATTATTGGAGTAGCCTTAGCCGCTTTCGTATTAGGTGATTTAGTGCAGAATTTAGGAAAAGGGAATAACTTTGACCAAACAAAATTAGCATTAGTCAATGACGAAAAGATCTCTTCGCAAGATTTCTCATCGCGAGTGAGTGAGCAAACTGAAATGCTTAAACAACAATTAAAAAAAGATAATTTAACCAATGAAGAATCTTTTCAAACAGTTATAGATGTTTGGAACGTCGTAAAAAGAGAAACCTTGCTTGGTCAACAAATGGAAGAGTTAGGCTTGATACAAAAATCTACTGCAACCAATAGCTCCATTGCAGACATCACCATGGACGAATATATGAACCGGATTACAGGAACCAATATTCATCCTGAAATTTTAAGAAACTTCAGCGACCCGAAAACAGGACAATTTAATCCACAAGCAGTTAGTAATTTCCTAAACTACCTTGAAGAAAATATCAACAACGAAGATGCTGAAAAAAGAGAACAAGCCATCGAATCGCAAAAGCAATGGAATTTACTAGTTAAATATATCAAAAATGATATCAAAGTCAGCAAATACAATTCGCTAATCAGTAAAGCCTATTATTTACCAAAAGCTTTAGCCGAAGTAGAATTTGTTGATAACAACAAAATGGAAAAAACAGCTTTCTTCGCCGCCCAATACAAACTGGTAACCGATGAAGAATCCGTTCCGACCGATGCTGATTTTAACGCCTATTATGAGGAACATAAACAAGAATTTAAAAACAAGGAAGAGCTTCGCAAAATTGAATACATTGTATGGAATATTAGCCCCTCACAAAAAGACATTCAAGAATTAGAATCCCAAATACAACAATTAAGTACCGAATTAAAAAATGCCAACAAGCAAAGCGTAGCATCTATTATCAATCAAGTGGGCGATAATCGTTACGATAGTAGTTGGGTTAAAGCGGGCACCTTATCTCCCTATATCGACTCTGCAGCTTTTGTGGCTGAGATAGGAACTGTAATTGGACCATGGACTGAAAATACAGCCTATCACATTGCCAGAGTTATGGATCGTCAAGTTCGCCCCGACTCGATGAAAGCAAGTCATATCTTAATCTCCTACGGCGGTGCTTATGGTGCAGATCCAGCCGTTAAAAGAACCAAAATTGCAGCTCGTGCCTTAGCCGATAGTATCCAAGCAGTTCTTAGCAAAAAAGGCGATAATTTCGAACAATTAGTAAATCTATCTGATGACCCATCAAAAGCACAAAACAAAGGCTCACTTGACTGGTTTGCTGATGGCGGAATGATTCCAGAATTCAACCAAGCATGCGTTGAAAATGAAAAAGGAGTTATAAAAGTAGTAGAAACAGCCTACGGTTTTCATGTGCTAAGAGTAGACGATAAGAAAAATTTTAATACCCGCATTCGAATCGCCCAATTGAACCTGCCAATAACCTTTTCTTCGGAAACCTTCAATGCAGTTTATGGTGAGGCAATCAAATTTGCAGCCAGCAATCAAACCTACGATGCCTTTGATACCGCTTCTGCAAGCCTTGGCCTTAACGTGATTAAAAGTGATTTTATAAACTCCCTTTCAAAAGGAATTACGGGACTTAAAGACTCAAGAGAAATGGTTAAATGGATGTTTAATGAAACTACTGAAAAAGGAAGTATGTCTAATGTATTTGACTTCGAGAATCAAATTGCACTTGCTGTCCTAACCGAAATAAACCCCAAAGGAATATTACCGTTGGAATCTGTAAAAGAAGGTATCAAATCTTTAGTTCAAAGAGAAGTGAAAGCCAAAATATTGATTGAAAAGATGAACTCAGTTAGCGATTTGACCATGGCTACTCAATTCCAATCTAAGATTGACACCGCGAACCTCGCTTTTGCAACCTATTCATTGCCTACTTATGGGCCAGAACCTGTAGTGCAAGGTAAAATAGCAGTTGCCGAAAAAGGTAAACTCATGGGCCCCATCAAAGGCGAACAAGGCATTTTCTTTTTTAAAGTATTAGAAAATGGCGAAATTCCTAAAAAAATGAATTTGGACTACTTACAACAAAGAAGTGCTGAATCATTCACCCAAAGAGTAGGTACTTCAGCCTATAACGCAATCGAAGAAAATGCTGAAATAGAAGAATTTATTAATTTCTTCTACTAAGTAATCCCAAAATAACTGAAAGGGAAATATCATAGATATTTCCCTTTTTTTTGCTATGTCAAAAAACATTAAGAATTCTAAACACTATTTTGAATTTTCAAAATGCGATTAAATATTCACAAATTGAGCGTAAGGAAAGAGCAATAAAAACTCAGATATTTTTTTTAACTTCAAGACAACTTAATGTGCAAAAAACCTATCTTTACACCACAATATTAAAAACATCTTGGGTGAAAAAAGATCTCCTTCTTTTGATAATTATTGCTTTTATAAGTAATTACTCTTGGGCACAAATTTACAATATCAATGCCTATAACGGTCAAACCATAAGTTCATGCAGTGGTAATTTTTTTGATCCAGGAGGATCGGGAGGAGCTTATGTTGGCAATCAAACCTACACTGTAACTTTTGCGCCAGGCACTGCTGGCACTGTTAGCAATATTACTTTTACGTCTTTCAGCGTTGGAATTGGCGATGCTCTAGAAGTTTATGACGGCGCAACCGTTGCTGCACCATTAATGAACATATACAATAACGGCAATTCTCCAGTCGGGCAAACGATACGCCCCAGTTTCTTTAATGTTGGTGGAAAATTAACTTTCAAATGGACATCGGTTGGCACAGGAATAGGATGGGCAGCCATGGTTCATTGTGGTTTTCCATGCCAGAATTTCTCCACCATTTTAACCAACTCTACGCCTCCTTTTGTAATTGAAAACGGTAGATACATCATCGACATTTGCCCTGGCGACTCAGTTTCTTTGCATGCTGCTTCGAGTTTTCCCTTAAACGACATCTATTACCACCAAGACACTGCTACCACAAACTACACTTGGAGCTTTGGAGGAGCCACCAGTATCAATGGTCAAAATATTAACGCGGTATTCAACAATATCCAAGGTTATAATGCAGCCATTACGGCTTTCGATTCCAATGGATGTAGAGCCAACCAAACCACAGAAGTAAGAATCAGAGTTTCCACCACTCCCACCTTCAACGGAACCGACGCATTAGACGATACCATTTGTCAAAATACAGCTGTAAATTTATTTGGTGCAGTTCAGCCAACGAGCTGGTCTGTAGTACCAAGCTTAAGTGTGGCAGGCTTGACCTATCTACCTGATGGGTCGGGAGTTTCGTATACTACCAGTGTGGTATTCACTGGTTTTGGTGCTGGACAAACCATTCAAAATGCAAGCAATATTTTGAAAGTCTTCGCAGAAATGGAACATAGTTACTTAGGCGATTTAAATATTACCTTAAAATGTCCAAACAACTCCACCGTCACCTTAAAATCGTATCCAGGAGGAACAGGGACTTTTCTTGGCGAACCTATCGATCAAGGGATTCAAGTTGCTGGCTTAGGTTATATGTACCATTGGACTTCAGTTGGAAGCACCACCATGTTAGCGGCAGCAGGAAGTTATTCCCATAATTTTACAGACATTCTTGGAACACCCTATGCGTCTGCTTCTTATTTACCCCCATCAGCCCCATATCCAGCTACTTCAACCGCATCAGCCCCATATCCAATTATTCAATACTTGCCAGAGACTCCTTTTTCTAATTTTATTGGATGTCCATTGAATGGCACCTGGACGATTACCGTAACAGACAACTTGATGGCTGATAATGGTTATATTTTTCAATGGGGGATTGCTTTCGACCCCGCCATTCTACCAGTTACCTGGGGTTATACGCCAGTAATTGATTCATCATTTTGGAATATTAGTCCCTTAGACACCGTACAGCAGATCATTACAACCCCCGGTTTGCAGACCTTAACTTATACGATGATTGACGGGGCAGGATGTATTTATGACACTAGTCTTCAGGTATTTGTGAACCCTGTTCCGACCGTAAATTTAGGAAACGATACCTCCATTTGTATCTATAACAACCTCAATATTCAGTCAGGTAATACAGTTTCAGGCACTAACTATCAGTGGAGTAATGGGCAAACGACAGCTTCTATTCAGGTGAATCCTCAAATCACCACGCAATATTCGTTAACCGCAACCTCTCCAGAGGGCTGTATTAACTATGATACACTCGATGTAATCGTTAATTCACTTCCACAAATAACGTTAACTGAGGATACTTTAATATGCATTGGTACCACTGCCAACCTACATGCCAGCGGCGGTAATCAATATCTATGGAGCAATGGGCAAACAGGAGCTTCGATTGTAGTTTCACCCAATGTCAGCCAAGTGTTTTCAGTAACCGTTACAGACCAAAACCAATGTGTGAATGATAGTTCGATGCAAGTAATTGTGGCTCCCCTACCTCAAATTATCACCAGTAATGACACCACGGTATGTGAGGGAACTGAAGCCCTCATTAAAGCCAAAGGAGGAAATATTTACCAATGGAGTAACGGGGTGAACTCCGAACAACAGACCGTATATCCAACCCAAGATGAAACTTACAAAGTAACGGTAACCAATCTAAATCAATGTGTTGATAGCGCCGTTGTAAAGGTATATCTCTTAGAAAACCCAACACCCAATATTTACGCTGATTATGATACTATCTGCAAGGGAGGAACGGTAAGTTTAGTGGCCCAAGGAGCCATGAAGTATCTGTGGGATAATGGGTTACCAAATTCCAGTGTCAGTGATGCACCAATTGTTTCGAAGACCTATCACGTAACAGCAATTAATGAAAAAAATGGTACTCAATGTTATGATACCACCTCCTATTTTGTATTTGTCGAACATTGTGCGCTCTATATTCCATCGGCTTTTACCCCAAATGGTGATGGTCTTAACGACTTATTTGGTCCAAAAGGAATCGTTTCAGACCATGCGAATTATCAATTTATTATCCTAGATCAATGGGGTAAGATAATCTTCACAACCAATGATCGGTTTGAGCAATGGGATGGACTGATTAGTGGCGTAAAAGCAATGCAAGGGGTTTATACTTATTACATACAAGTATCGGAAAAGAGCATCCAACCATACGAAATAAAAGGCACTGTGACCCTAATCAGATAAAACCCAAACCAACGTACCAGAAAGGCAGCTTTTTGCGCTAATGAATTAGCAAGATTCGCTGCCTTTGTTGTTTTTTAAATTTTTGCTTACCCAAGCTTTATTTTTAATAATTTAGCAAGCTATATATCAAACCAAAAAGGGAGCAAGATGGTCAATAATTTAGGTAAAAACAATTCAATTTTCAATCAGTTTCTATCGGAAATTCGCAATCATAAGACGCAAACCGATCGAGCAAGATTTAGAAGAAATATGGAACGACTAGGCGAAATTTTTTCTTATGAAATCAGCAAGACGCTTGAGTATGAACCTCAAGAAATTGTATCGCCTCTAGGAGTTTCGGAAATGATGTTAATAAAAGATCAGCCCATATTGGCGACCATTTTAAGGGCTGGACTACCACTTCATCAAGGAGTATTAAATTATTTTGAATATGCCGACAACGCCTTTATTTCAGCCTATCGTCGGCATCACAAAAATGGCAAGTTTGATATTGCTTTGGAATATATAAGCTGTCCAAGCATCGAAAACAAAACGCTGATTATAATTGATCCGATGCTTGCCACTGGTTCTTCGCTGGAAATCACTTACAAATCCTTACTGCAATATGGTAATCCAAAACATACCCACATTATAGCAGCCATTGCAAGTCAAGAAGGAGTTGATTTTTTAAAACGCAAACTGAATATGAATCGGGTGAGCCTTTGGGTTGGAGCCATAGATGACGAGCTTACGGCTCAATCGTATATCGTTCCTGGCTTAGGCGATGCAGGAGATTTAGCATACGGCGAAAAAAGAGAATTAGATTAACCAAAACCCAAAACCGATAAATGAAAGTATTACTACTAGGTTCCGGAGGTCGTGAACATGCATTGGCTTGGAAAATTAATCAAAGTCCCCATCTAGAACAACTGTATATTGCACCAGGTAATGCTGGAACCATGCAAATTGGAACTAATGTAAATCTAGGTCTTACAGATTTTTCGGCTATCAAGAAATTTGCCCTTGATATGAAAATAGATTTGATATTAGTAGGCCCTGAGCAACCCTTAGTAGATGGATTGTATGATTCGCTGAAATCAGAAGACGCTACACAATCTATTTTTGTAGTTGGCATGTCAAAAGAAGCCGCTCAATTGGAGGGAAGCAAAGAATACGCAAAGGCATTTATGATGCGTCATAATATACCAACCGCTGGTTATCAGAGCTTTGACTCATCACAACTAAGTCAAGGCGAGCAATTCTTGGAAAATCTACAAGCCCCATTTGTACTTAAAGCAGATGGACTAGCTGCAGGTAAAGGAGTTCTAATTATGGATAATTTGGATGAAGCAAAAAAATCGTTGCGCGAGATGCTGCTAGAAAACAAATTTGGAGAAGCTGGGCAAAAAGTAGTAATTGAGGAATTCTTGCACGGAATAGAGCTATCCGTTTTTATATTGACCGATGGTAACGATTATCTAATTCTGCCTGAAGCAAAGGACTATAAAAGAATTGGAGATGGTGACCTAGGGCCAAATACTGGCGGTATGGGGTCTATTTCGCCTGTCCCATTTGCCGATGCTGAATTTATGAAAAAAGTTGAAGATCAAATCATTGCACCAACGGTTAGTGGATTAAAAAGCGAGAACTTAAGCTACCAAGGTTTTGTATTTATTGGGCTAATGAATGTTGGAGGAAATCCATTCGTAATTGAATATAACGTGCGATTGGGAGATCCTGAAACTGAATCAGTGATTCCAAGAATAAAAAATGACTTATTAGCGATCTTTTCCAAAATGAAAGAGGGAAAATTGAAGGAAGTAAAAATGGAGATTGATAATCGAATAGCGGCAACCATCATGATGGTTTCTGGCGGATATCCCGACAAGTACGACAAAGGGAAGATAATAAGAGGTTTAGAGAATAATAATTCAAGTTTAATTTTTCATGCCGCCACTAAAATGAACGAAAATGGGGATACCTTGACTGATGGCGGGAGAGTTTTAGCGGTGACTAGCTTAGGAAATACGCTTCATGAAGCAACTCAACAAAGTTATAAAAGCATTCAAGATATACAATTTGAAAAGGCCTATTTTCGCAAAGACATTGGTAAAGATTTAGTGTAATTCCATGATTATTAAAATTTTCAGCGGTAGGAATATAATTATCCAATTTGCACTAATTCTTTTAGTTTGGATACCTGTTTTTACCATTCCAATACAATTGATACCAAATTATGGTTATAATCCACTGTACGATTATATTTATCATCTATTAGAAGGCAAATTAATTATACAAAAAATTACCTTTATCATTCTATTGGCGGTTCCAGTTTTTCTGACTCAAATAATGGCTACTTCATTTGGGCTCTACAAAAGGCATAACTACATATTTGTTTTAATTAGTCCATTAATAATATTATCCACCAACTCGCTTTGGAGTGTTAATCCAGTGCTTTTCTCATTACCATTTATCATCCTTGGCACCTATCATCTATTCAAAATCATTAATATCGAATCAGCCAATACACCCCTATCGGCAAGCGCCATTTATTTTTCGATAGGCTCCTTATTTTATAGCGTCCTAATTTGGGATCTCTTTTTGATATTGCTGGCTTTGCAAATCTTCCGGCAGTTCAACTTACGTGAAATGATGCTGATTATCGTTTCCTTTTTTCTTCCTTATTTATATTTATTATCTTGGTATTACCTTAACAATCAGTTAATTGAAAAATGGAATTTACTCACCGCACATCCAATTAGAAGCCTTCCTTTGGAAATTCCCAATCACTGGATAAATTATGTTTTTTATATAATTTTTGCGCTCATCTCGATATACATTATTTTTTTATTGCTTGCTGCACAACGAAATAAGCTGATCCAAATCCGTACTTACATTTTATTTCTGCTATGGAGTTTATTCCTAAGTACTGCCTTAGTATTCGTAGCTGGTGAAAATTTTGCATTTCACTTTCTTTTTATTTTCTTCCTAATCGCAGTTTTGGTGGGCATTTACCTTTCGGATCAGACAAAAAATAAGCTCATGGATATTTTCATATTCCTATTTGCATTCCATTATTTATATCAATTATTTCACTTAATCCATGCTTAAATCCTCTTTTTCAGATCGATGGATTGAGGCAGGATGTGATGAAGCCGGCAGAGGCTGTTTAGCTGGTCCTGTGGTTGCTGCTGCCGTTATTTTACCCCAGAAATTCACGCACCCAACGATCAATGATTCAAAGAAAATCCCAGCAAAACTTCGCCAACAACTGCGTGATGAAATCGAAAAATCAGCCATTTCCTTTGCCATTGGAGTAGTATCAAGCGAGGAAATAGACCAAATCAATATCCTAAATGCCAGCTTTTTAGCCATGCATCGAGCCATTAGTCAGCTCGCATTAAGACCAGAATTACTCCTTATTGATGGAAATAGATTTAAAGCGTACCATGATATTCCTGCCGAATGTATTGTAAAAGGAGACGGCAAATACTTATCGATTGCCGCAGCCTCAATTCTTGCCAAAACCTACCGCGATCAATTGATGATTCAATTAGATGCTGAATTTGCAAGTTATGATTGGAAAAACAATAAAGGCTATGGAACAAAAAAGCATGTCGTGGCAATTGAAGAACATGGCCTTTGCCAATATCACCGAAAAAGTTTTCATCTAAAAAAACAATTACGACTTGCTCTATAAAAAAAACTGCCTAAATGGCTTTCACCAGATAGGCAGTCGTAACGAATCATAAAACGCATTATTGAATAGCAATGCTGCGCTTAATGATTGCTTCCTCCTTTTTAGGAACTTGAACCTTCAAAATACCATTTTGGTAGCTGGCAGAAATTTTTGAACTGTCAATTTTGTGACTTAATTTAAAATTGCGCTCAACACTTTGAAGCTGATACTCACGGCGCAAATAGTTGATTTCCTCTTCGGTTTTCTTGTCCTCAGTTTGATTTTCGACTTTAGCACTGATACGTAAACGATCATCTTCTACTTCAATCGAAAAATCATTCTTATCAAAACCTGGCGCAACCAATTCAATACTAAATTCCTTGTCCAATTCCACAATATTCGCTTTTGGATGTGCCACTTTGAAATCTTCTTCTAAGTGATTGAAATAGTCATTGTTGAAAAAATGATTCATAAAATCACTGATTACGGGCTGAAAATCTTTTTTTACTACTAACATAATTTGATCCTCCTATTTTTAAAGTTATACTTAAATTTTAATTTTTAAAACAAATTTGATATGCCCTTTTCAATCACTATACCATCGTATCTTTTTAGAATATTTTACGCCATTATGTCTGCTTTAAAAATTAACATATGTCTTTTTGTCGTTACCCAGCGATTATATAGCCCTAAACGTGTCAAATATTCTTTCACTCACCGAAAAAAACAACCATAAGAAGTGTATAAAGAGCCGAAGAAGCAACAGTACCAGCGTTCCTAAAGAGAAAAATCGTTGAAGAATTGATTGCAATCAGGCAATAAAAATTTAGTCAACCTAAGTCATGCAGAAAGATTGCTTTTAAAATTCTAAAAAAAGAACACTAAAAACTGAAATAGGATAGAAAAGCACTACTGTTTGCAAAAGATTTATATAACATTTAAAACACGAAAGGGCATCTCGAATTATAACATATTTATTCTACTTTTACGTAAAATTAAGACATGGATCATAAGCCAAACGAAATACTAAAAATCTTTTCAGCTTGGAGAATACTGTTGGCAGTAGCTGTAGGGCTTTCAGCCAGTATATATTTGGTTCTCAGGGATTTTTCGTGGGAAAGCTATTTAGGCATCCATTGGAGTTTTCAGGTTGTTTTCTTTCTTTTCCTAGCCATAATACTTGAAATAATTCGAGATTTGGCCTATATGTACCGCATCCGACTTTTGACTGATAAAGCCATTGGATGGAAGCATAGTTTTCAAGTAATTATGCTATGGGAGTTTTCCTCAGCGTTAACTCCTTCTGTTATAGGCGGCTCTGCGGTGGCACTTTACATCGTATCAAAAGAGATTCACAATCCAGGCAAAGCCACTGCAATAGTGATGATTACGGCTCTTTTGGACGAACTATTTTATATAGTGATGGTTCCCCTAACAATTTTGCTATTAGGCTCTAAGGAATTGTTTATCAATACAGAATTTAAGTTTTTCAATTTTGGCAATTTTCCTACCCAAACTTTATTTCTAATCGGCTATTCATTCATCATATTGCTAACCACAACGGTAGCTATGGCAATTTTCATAAAACCCAAACTTTTCAAAGATTTTCTACATAAGCTATTCAGCTTACCTCTATTGAATCGATGGAGAACAGGTGCTGATCATTTAGGAGAAGAAATTATGATTACTTCTAAGGAAATGAAAGGAAAAAGTGTCAATTTTTGGCTGAAAGCCATTGGGTCAACTTTTATTTCATGGACTGCTCGCTTTTTGGTAATAAACGCAATTATCCTAATGGTTATTGGACATGGCGATCAGATTATGATTTTTGCTCGTCAACTCATCATGTGGGTTATTTTGCTCATAAGTCCCACTCCGGGAGGGAGTGGAATTGCCGAATTCATACTTCCCAAATTCTTAGGGGAATACCTTGGACCATTTGGAAATGAAATTGCCCTTGGCTGGCGAATTTTAAGCTACTATTCGTACCTCATTATCGGTAGCATTGTGTTACCTATTTGGTTAAGAAGGGTTTATCGAAAGAAGAAAACTACAGAATAATTCTAGGGAGTCACAAAAACGGTATTACTTATCGATTTTTAAAAAACCGAGGGCTTAGATCCGTTTAAACAGTTCAGTAATAATATAAGTAAGCTGAGGCTCAGCATTTTGCGCAGCCTCTAACACTTCTTCATGCGATACCGTTTCTACTAATCCAGCAATTCCTAAATCCGTAACAATGGAAGCAGCAAAACAAGGAATTCCGGCATGTCGGGCAACCATGGCTTCGGGAACAGTACTCATGCCCACCGTGTCCCCGCCTATTATTCTGAAGTAACGATATTCAGCAGGAGTTTCAAAAGCAGGTCCTGAAGTACCAACATAAACCCCTTGATGTATTTTTAATTGATGTTCAGTGGCAATTTGCATGGCAAGATTCACTAATTTTTTGTCATACACCTCACTCATATCTGGAAAACGAGGTCCTAAACGTTCGTCATTAGCACCCATTAGTGGATTGTCGGGAAACAGATTAATATGATCATTAATTATCATAATATCACCGACTTTAAAATCAGGGTTCATGCCGCCAGCCGCATTTGACAATACCAACAATTCAATACCGAGTGCAATCATTATCCGAATTGGGAAGCTAACCTCTTGCATATTATAGCCTTCGTAGAAATGAAAACGGCCTTGCATAGCAACAACTTTTTTCTCGCCAAGGATTCCAAAAATCAATCGACCTTGATGTCCTTTAACGGTTGATACGGGAAAATTTGGAATGTCGGAATACGGAATAGATAGCACTATTTCGATTTGGTTTCCAAGATTACCTAATCCAGAACCTAAAACAATCCCTATTTGCGGGGTAAAATCAGTTTTACTACGAATAAAATCAGTTGTCGTTTGTATTTTGTTGTACATAATTTTCGATTATTTGGTTAAATAAGTGACCTTGAGGTTCAATAAAAGCTATTCTAATGGGAAGAACTACAATGGGTAAATCCAATAATGAGTTAGTATGGTTGAGGGTTTTTAAGCGCACACCATCTTTTTCGCTCACCACTAAAACTTTGTTTTGAGTTGCAAATTTATCAAATTTATCCTTGATAGTGCGTAAATCAGTGGAATTAAAACGATGATGATCTGGGTACGAAAGATGTTCCATTCTTGAAGGATTATAATGCGATTGCAAATAGTCAATCATCGGCTTCGGATTTGCCAAACCAGTAACGGTCAAAATATTACCAAATTCAGGAACAGAAATATCGGAGGATAAATACTTCAAATTATCGTACACTAAGTACGAAAACATAATTGGAGCTTCGGTGTGTAGGCTCAATTCTTGGCGCAAAATCGCTTGCTCCTGTTCCGAAATATTGGCAGGACATTTAGTAACTACGACCATTTGAGCGCGTTGCGAGGCAGCTGGAAATTCTCTTAATCGACCCAAGGGCATGGAAAGATCTCGGGTAAAAATTTTTGAATAATCGGTGAGTAAAATATTTAATCCTGCTTTGATAGCACGATGTTGAAAGGCATCATCCAAAAGAATTAGCTCAATCGAAGGATATTCAAAAAGTAATTGGGTAACAGATTCTACCCGATCTTCACCCACGAACACTTTCAAAAAAGGAAATTTAGTTTTGAATTGAACAGGCTCATCTCCAGCTTCATTGGTGGTAGAATTTGCCAGCACCTCCCTAAACCCCTTGGTCGTACGACCATAGCCTCTACTCAAGGTAGCAATTTGATAATGAGGCGATAATAGTGTAATAAGATATTCAATCATAGGCGATTTTCCACTTCCGCCCACGGCTAAATTGCCAACATTAATTATCGGAATATCAAATTCAGAGGCTTTAAAAAACTTCTTCTCGAACAAGTAATTTTGCAAAAAGGTAAAGTAGGCGTACATATCAAATTTTAGACAACGAAGATAGTATTTTTCTAGTATCCTATTCTCAGTAAGCAATTTTGGAAAAAATGAATAGAAATAAAAAATAGACTGCAAATCATATAGAAATAAAGCAAAGCCATTATTAAAATACCTAAATTTGCTTTTAAATTTTCCATTAAACAAATGGCATGGAAGGGAAGATAGAAATAGGTGAACGCTTCATCAATATTCCCAAAATCATTTATGAAAAAAGTCCTCGATTATATCGCAAAATACCGCGCTTTGTAATACGACTAATCGAGCGGATAGTTCATATTGACGAGGTAAATTACTATGTCTATAAATGGCGAGATTATTTTGGTTTGGACTGGGTGGCCAAAGCTATCAGTGATTTTGAATTAGATTTAAAAATTACGGGATTAGAAAACATTCCCAAAGAAGGAAATCCAATGATTGTAGCCAATCACCCGCTTGGAGGCTTTGATGGCATTGCCCTCATCCATGCCGTTGGTCAAGTACGTCAAGACTTACAATTTCCAGTAAACGATATTCTGATGAAATTGCCAGGCGTTGCCCCCTTGCTGATACCCATTAATAAGCACGGCCGAAATGCCGAATATTTAGAAGTTCTAGAACAAGCTTTTGCCTCTAATCGAATTCTATTATTTTTCCCCGCTGGACTCGTTTCAAGGCGGCAAAAACACGGCATATTCGACCTCGAATGGAAACATACTTTCATCAGCAAATCAATTACTTACAATAGAGACGTCATTCCTACTTATATTGAAGCATATAATTCGAGGTTCTTCTATAAATTAGCTCAGTGGCGAAAAATGCTTGGCATAAAAACCAATATTGAGATGCTGTTTCTTCCAGCCGAAGTCTTTAAACAGAAGAAAGCTAAAATCCATATTCACTTTGGCAATCCAATTAGTTACAAGACTTTTGATAAAACCAAAACCAAGAAAGAATGGGCAGCTTGGGTAAAAGCGACCGTATACGAACTAGGGAAAGAATACAAAAGAAGTATCAACGATTAATTCGGGGTGTATTTTTCGCATCAAGTTAATTTATAACACATTACTTTTATTAAATTAATTTCTGCATAACAACAAGCCAGCGTGTGCTAATCCAATCAGAGAGACAAATAATCAATCCATTGTTTACTTAATAAAAATAAAAACCTTCATTAACGGCAGCTTCTAGGATAAATTTTGATAAATACAATTTATCAACTAAATTTGCACAAGAATAAACAAGCGAAAAACAAACCATGGACATCATTGCACCAATTAATAAAGCGCTGATTAGAGCCGAGTTGAACGACTCAACTTTTGTTAGAAGAACTAATAATGGGAAGAAAGAAATTTTCATTATCAGTCATTTCAACGCCCCAAATACTATACAGGAAATTGGGCGTCTTCGCGAAATAAGTTTTCGTGATGCTGGTGGCGGCTCAGGAAAAAGCGTCGATCTTGATGAACACGATTTATCTGATATACCTTTTAAGCAACTAATTGTGTGGGATCCATCGCATGAAGAAATTGTAGGTGGGTATCGTTTTTTGGAAGGCTATGAAATTTTGCGAAATGCAAGCAGTAAACTCGACACACCGACAGCGCATCTATTCGATTTTGGTCAAAAGTTTATTCAAGACTACTTACCCCAAACCTTCGAGTTAGGGCGATCTTTTGTTCAGCCAAACTACCAGCCAAACTACAATGTACGCAAAGGGCTTTATTCCTTAGATAATCTATGGGACGGATTGGGATATCTAATTGTAAGTCAGCCTTCAATGGAGTATTTCTTCGGTAAAATTACGATGTATCCCAATTTCAATGCGAAAGCGCGTGATATGATTCACTACTTTTTGGATTTGCATTTTGGAGACCACGAAAAACTTGTATTTCCAAGCGAACCTCTCCTTTACAAAACTGATATTGATGATATTAAACCCATATTTAAAGGTATTGATTACCTCGAAGACTACAAAATACTGAATCAGCAGGTGCGGAAATTTGGCGAAAACATCCCCCCCTTAGTGAATGCCTACATGAATTTAAGTCCTGGTATGAAATATTTTGGAACTTCCATCAATCACGATTTTGGAGCGGTTGAAGAGTCTGGTATTTTAATCAAGATATCAGATATTTACGAAGCAAAAAAAGCACGCCATATATACAATATCTCCGAAAAAAGAATTGACTCTAGCGAATTATCCAATGAAGGTTAATTCTGCCATTTTTGTAAAAAGCAGTGCCGATTACGCACAATGTCCCCCCATGGATAAACCCGAATATGCTTTTATAGGTCGATCAAACGTGGGAAAATCTTCTTTAATAAATGCCATTACCAATCATAGTAAGCTTGCAAAAACAAGTAGTACTCCTGGCAAAACTCAGCTGATTAATCATTTTCTAATTAATGATAATTGGTATCTAGTAGATTTGCCGGGCTATGGATTCGCTAAAATATCGAAAGAAATACGTCAAAAATGGGAGGTAATGCTGAGTCAATATCTTTTCAAACGACTGAACTTAATAAATACCTTTATTTTAGTCGATTCAAGAATTGAGCCTCAGAAATCGGATTTGGAACTCATGTCGAAATACGGCGCCTCCGAACTACCATTTACGTTGATTTTTACAAAATCAGACAAACTGACTACCAATAAATTAGAGAAAAACCTGACTATTTATAAGAATATTTTGCTAAAGCAATGGGAAAGCTTACCCGAGTACATTATAACTTCCTCCGAGAGTAAGAGAGGAATTCAAGACGTTTTGAATATTATTGAGCAAAGCAATCCACTTTTTGATCCACGTTTGATTCCTTACACCGACTAGCCTTTACTAATTCATTTAGCGTTTTGGTTTATACTTCGAGCGTTTGAGAATGAGTTGTGTATCCTCTTGCAAAAGCAATTCTTGAAGTTCTAATTTAGTATTAGCCATGTATTTACTTACGATTCTCCAGCCGATAAAATGGCCTATTCTGGATGGAGCCTCCCCTGCAAAAACGGTCGTAAAAGGGCCGTTATCCATAAACTTCTTTTGGATTTGAACGTCGTTTTTAAAAATAAACTGATTTTCGATCATCAATGCCCATAATTTTGCTTCATTTTCATAACACCATTTCATTTGTGGAGCAGAATAATGCAGCAGCAAAGTATCTGCAATCTCTGGCATTAGGGCTTGAACAAAGTACAATCTTTTCCCTTCATAAATCATTTGATCAAGCAGTTGATTTGATAAATCCTGCTCAGGAACCATTCCCCTGTATAGCTCGCTTGCCACATCAGGCAGAATAGATTCGGGAGTCAACCAATTACTAATATATTTTGGAAAACCACTTAGCTCGTACACTTTAGCGCTTGAGCCCAAATACAAATCCAAACCAATAATGATATTGCTATCAATCACTTTAATTGGATTATTTACATCTAAACCAGATACATACGAATAGAAACTAAACGATTGGGGGATGTCGAAATAATAACGATAATACTGCATAGCCTTACTTATCTTGTTTTGCAGAGGAGCAATATCAGCAAATTTGTTTTGCACCAATTGATTCAATTCAATCATATAGGCATCGCTAAAAAAAGCCTTTAAAGAAAGTACAGCGAGGCTGTCGTTCAAATTTCCATTCAGAAAAAGTGGAAACTGAGGTTGCAATTTAGCAATTTCAGTATTGAAAGAATCCATATTCAAGGAAAACATGGCTTGCTCATACCGTAGTATCTTAATTGAAGGAGCAGGTATCCCTTCCAAATTAACCGCCAAATTAGGTTTATCATTTTCGCATGAACTCAAGATTATAAGTCCGAAAAAGATTAGAATCCAATACCGATTTTGTAATCGCATTTTAGAATGATTAAAGGTTAAAGAAAGCAGCGAAAGCATATTTTGGAATGCTAAATTAATTCCTTAATTCGAGCCAAGACAGCAGGAACACCAGCAGGATTTTTGCCGCCTGCAGCAGCTAGGTGAGCTTGTCCACCACCGCCGCCATCTATTTCTTTAGCCAACTCTCTAATAATATTACCCGCGTTCAACTTTTTGATTTCAATCAGATCTTTAGAGACCCCAACGCAAATAGAAGGTTTTCCATCCTGAATACTTGCCAGCAAAACAACCATATTAGCATTTTCAGCTACAATTTGCTGGCAGATTCGCTTCAAACTCTCCACATCCATATCTAATTGATTAGCAATAAGCTGAACCTCGCCAACTTTTACAGTATGATCAAGCAAGCTAAGCTTTTGTTGTTGCAAAGCTACTTGTTGAAACTGATCGAGTTTACGTTGTAAATCCTTATTTTGAGTCATGATTTGTTCGATAGCTTTTGGTAAATCTGCAGGGTTCTTTAGCAATGACCGCAGTTCATCGAGCAATGCCCGTTGATCAATTAAGTATTGTTCGGCGGTATCGGCAGTGATTGCTTCGATTCGGCGAATACCGGCCGCAATGGACGTTTCTTGACGAATTATAAATTGTCCAATTTGTCCGGTGGCATTCACATGAGTACCTCCGCATAACTCCACTGAATCGCCAAATTTTACCACCCTTACATGGTCCCCATATTTTTCACCAAAAAGAGCCATTGCCCCCATTTGTTGCGCTTGATTCATGCTCATATTGTTAAATAGTTGGCAAGCCTCATTCGCACGAATAGCTTGATTAACAATCTGTTCCACTCTTTTGACTTCATCATCGGACAATTTCTGAAAATGTGAAAAGTCGAATCGTAAACTATGTTCAGAAACCAAACTTCCTTTTTGTTCAACATGAGATCCAAGAACCTCCCTCAAGGCTTTGTGCAAAAGGTGTGTAGCCGAATGATTATTGGTGATTCGTTGACGACGGTTTACATCCACTACAGCGCTAAAGCTAGCGTCTAAACGGATTGGCAAAGCCTCCGTTGTATGTACAATAAGGCTATTTTCCTTCTGAGTATCAGTTATATAAATTTTTTGGTATTCAAATTCGATAAATCCTTTATCCCCCACTTGTCCCCCACTTTCGGCATAAAAAGGAGTTTTATCAAATACTAGTTGGTATACATCTTTATTCTTGATCACTTGCTTGCGATACTTCAAGATAGAAACCTCACATTCGGTAGAGTTATACCCAACAAAAACGCTTTGATTTTCAGAATCAAGCACCACCCAGTCGGAAGACACTTTGGCTGCATCGTTGCGTGAGCGTTCTTTTTGCATTTGCATTTGCCCCTCAAAAGCTTGAAAATCTACTTTCATTTGTCGTTCACTCAAGATTAAAGCCGTCAAATCGAGTGGAAATCCAAAAGTATCGTACAATTCGAAAGCCGCTTCACCCGAAACAGTGTCTTCACCTCTAAGTTTAAGATCATCAATCATTTTGTTGAGCATAGTAAGACCATGCGCAAGGGTGTGAAGAAAAGTCTCTTCTTCGCTTCTAATAACATTCATTATCAAATCTTTATTCTTCACCAATTCGGGATAGGCTGCGCCCATATCTTGCACAAGCATTGGAATTAGGCTAAAAATAAAAGGCTTATCAAAATTCAAGAAAGTATATCCATAGCGAATTGCGCGGCGCAAAATACGTCGAATGACATATCCAGCCTTATTATTAGAGGGCAATTGACCGTCAGCAATTGAAAAAGCGATGGCACGAATATGATCGGCAACTACCCTTAAAGCAATATCTACTTGTTTATTTTCGCCATATTTTTGATGTGCCAATGCGGCCAATTGCTGAATCATCGGTTGAAAAACATCGGTATCGTAATTACTCTGTACGCCCTGCATCACCATACATAAGCGCTCGAAACCCATTCCAGTATCCACATGTTTGTCGGGCAATGATTCGAGGCTACCATCCGCTTTACGGTTAAATTGAATAAATACCAAATTCCAAACTTCGATTACTTGTGGGTGGTCTTTATTGACTAAAGTAGCCCCTGAAATTCTAGCACGATCTTCAGGATTTCTAATATCTACGTGGACTTCGGAGCATGGCCCGCATGGACCCTGATCACCCATTTCCCAAAAGTTATCTTTTTTGTTTCCATAAAGAATTTGAGATTCTGGAAATTTCTCAGCCCAGTATTGCTTTGCCTCTTCATCAGAATCAAGATTATCAGCTTTGTCACCCTCAAAAACCGTTACATATAACTGATCTTTATTTATTTTCATTCGCTCGACCAAAAACTCATAAGCCCAATCAATGGCTTCGCGTTTAAAATAATCGCCAAACGACCAGTTTCCTAGCATCTCGAACATGGTATGATGGTAAGTATCATGTCCAACCTCTTCTAAATCATTATGTTTTCCGCTAACTCTCAAACATTTCTGTGTATCAGCAATGCGCTTATAGTTAGCTGGGCTATTGCCTAAAAATATTTCCTTAAACTGATTCATCCCTGCATTGGTAAACATCAAACTAGGGTCATTTTTAATAACCATAGGCGCTGATGGTACAATTTGATGATTTTTCTCTTTAAAGAAATCCAAAAAAGATTGGCGGATATTGATTGCTTGCATCATAAAATGAAAATAATTTTGACGTTAAAATCCATAAAACAAAAAGACATTGAGTCCATGAAAGCTTAAAAAATGTCAATAAAATGGATTAGGCGGCAAAGTTAAATTATTTCATTAATTTTACCGCTCAATTTTTTACCGGATATCGTGTAATATGAGCAAAGGGAAATATAAGATAAATCCACATACTTTAGAGTTTGAAAGAGTTCGACTTCGAGGGAAAGAGCTGCTACGACATGGTAGCTTTTCGATTATTGGTGGGTTGGTATTTGCCGCGACAATGATTCTAATTGCATACAATTTCTTTGATTCGCCTAAAGAATTAACGCTTAAAAGAGAAAATAGACAATACGAATTACAAATTGAGTTGATGAATAAACGACTTGATTTGATGTCGAAAGTGCTAAAAGACATTGAAGAGCGCGATGATAATATTTACCGTACAATTTTCGAAGCTGAGCCGGTGCCAATCGACGAGCGGAGGGCTGGTATTGGCGGTGTTGATCGCTATGCCGAATTGAAGGGATACGAAAATAGCGACTTAATTATAGAAACCACCAAGCGTATAGATCAATTGAGCCGCGAATTGTACATTCAGTCAAAATCTTTTGATAAGGTATACAAATTAGCTAAATCAAAATCGAAAATGCTAGCGTCCATACCTGGTATACAACCAATCACAAACAAAGATTTTACTAGGATAGTCTCAGGTTTTGGCTATCGCATGCATCCTATTTATAAAACGATGAGAATGCATACCGGCATTGATTTCTCAGCTCCAATAGGAACGCCAATTTATGCCACTGGCGACGGAAAAGTCGCCTATCCAAGCGAAGATTTAGGAGGATATGGCCTAGTGGTAGAAATAAATCACGGCTATGGATACCAAACGCTGTATGCACACATGAGTAAAATCATTGTAAAGCCCGGTCAAATAGTTAAGCGAGGCGAAATTATTGGCTATGTTGGTAATACAGGACGTTCCACAGGACCCCATTTACATTACGAAGTGCGTAAAAATGGGAAACCAATCGATCCAGTAAATTTCTTTTATCAAGACCTTAGCCCCGAAGAATATAAAAAGATTATCGAAATTTCTTCCAGACCTACTCAAAGCATGTCATAAAGGTTAGATCCTGATTAGGCAGTATTTTTACGAAGAACGCAATCTCCATAACTTGGCCTAAACTTTCGTAATCAATCCACCATTTGTAGGAGTGAAAAAGCAGTCTGTTGTTTAGAAACATTATAAAATAGCCCTCTCAAAAAGGTTTTTTTCATTACTCATTATATTATCTTTTATATTTGTTGCTTTTCAACACATACATCCAATTTTCAAAACAATCTTTATATTAACGTCCAAAACATAATAAAATGAGTATTAGTCTAATAGGCCGATCTATTGGTGAATCGGTGACCTTAAAACTGAATGAAACATTTGCAATCTTAAAAGCCAAAGGCGAACCCGTAATTCACCTAGGAGGAGGAGAACCAAAAAGCAAAGCCCCCATTGATGCACTCACTGCCATCACTGCGCATCTCAACTCGGGAGAGGTACGCTATGCCCCCGTGGATGGAAGTGTAGAAATGAAAAAGGCAATTATCCGTTACACCATGGATCATTACCACCGTCAAGTAGAGCCCGAGAATATCATCGCATCTAGTGGCGCAAAACAAGCGTTAATGGTTGCTTTACAAGCTATTCTCAATCCTCAAGACGAAGTTATTTACCCAGCACCTTATTGGGTTTCTTATCCCGAAATGGTAAAACTATGTGGCGCCATTCCTGTACCAGTACTTCCCGAAGATGGATCCTTTACGCCACGCCTCAGCGATATCGAAAGAAATGTAACTTCGTACACCAAAGCTATCATTATCAATAGCCCAAACAATCCCACAGGTGCCGTTTATCCCGCTTCATTAATCAGTGAAATTGTGGATTTCTGCGAGCGCAAAAGCATTTATCTAATCATGGACGACATTTACCACCAACTTACTTTTAATGGGGTGAAAGCAGTTAATGTATTTGATCATGTGAAGGATTTCTCAGAAAACAGCAAGCTAATTATTATCAATGGCGTAAGCAAAGCCTATGCAATGACCGGTTTCAGAATTGGCTGGGGAATTGCTAACAAGCGCTTAATCAAAGTAATGGCCAACATACAAGGCCATCAAACTTCAGGACCTTCTATCCTACTTCAGAAAGCAGCCATTGGCGCAATCAGTGGAGTACAATCAAGCATCGAGAGTTTGAGAACCACCCTCGAAAACAATCGTTCGGTCATGATTCAACGCTTAAAAGCCTTTGAAGGCGTGCGATTAATTGAACCAGATGGAACTTTCTATGCCTTTGCGGATTTCAGTGCCTACGAAAAAGACTCAACCAAATTATCAAAATTATTGCTCGACAAGGTTAGAGTATTGGCCATGCCTGGCGTTGAGTTTGGACTCGACGGTCATTTGCGCTTAAGCTATTGCGGGTCAATAAAAGACATCACCGAGGGAATCGAACGAATGAAATGGGCTATAGACCCCAACTCATCAAATGAACTCTATATTGGTGAGCGTAAATTAGTTCGTGATTGGGTTTAGTTATAACTTTAACATTATCAAGCAATGAAATATTTAAAATTTGATACCCCAGCCATAAAACATGCTGCGGATTACAAATCCAATTTTGGATTAGCCAACCATGGCTTAGTGCATATCGACACGGTTTATTGGAACTTACCAACGCCTGCCTTAGTTGAAGAGGCAGTTTTCAGAGGCGAAGGAAAGCTTGTAAACGGAGGTGCTTTTCAGGTTTACACCGGAAAATGGACCGCTCGTGCCGCCAACGACAAGTATTTTGTAAAAGAAGATAGTACAGAACAAATGATTGATTGGGGCGTTTATAATCGACCCATGACTCCAGAAAAATTCAATGGATTATTCTCGCGCCTCCAATCTTTTTGGCAAGGAGAAGAATTATTTGTACAAGATTTATATGCTGGTGCTGATCCTGAATATCGTTTACCAGTGCGCATAATTACCGACAAGGCATGGACTGCCCATTTTTCGAGAAATATGCTCTTAGCAGAAACTGATTTGGCTAAGCTTAAGCAATTCGTTCCCGATTTTACCATTATGGTAAGTCCAAAATTCAAAGTAGATCCCCGCATTGACGGCACCTTAAGCGAAACTGCTATTGTGATAAATTTTGCGCAACGCCTTGCGATAATTGCAGGCAGTGAATATGCAGGTGAGGTAAAAAAATCCATCTTTACCATTATGAATTTCTTGATGCCCTTGCAAGATGTGATGTCGATGCATTGCTCTGCTAATGTGGGAGATGATGGAGATGTAGCTTTATTTTTTGGACTCAGTGGCACTGGAAAAACAACCCTTTCGGCTGACCCAAAACGCAAGCTCATTGGAGATGACGAACATGGCTGGAGTGATAATGGAGTTTTCAATTACGAAGCTGGATGTTACGCAAAAGCCATTCGACTATCGGCAGAAGCAGAGCCAGAGATCCATGCCTGTACCTATCGTTTCGGTACCATTTTGGAAAATGTGGTTTACGATCTCGCCTCTCGTCAACTCGATTTAGATGATGAACGCATCACCGAAAACACCCGTCTATCCTATCCTTTAGAATTTATTCCGAATGCGGTGAAGGAAAAAATGGTTAAAACTCAGCCTAAAAATATCATTTTCTTGACCGCTGATGCACAAGGCGTTTTACCTCCAATTGCCCGTTTGAATATGAATCAGGCAATTTATCATTTTATAAGTGGCTACACCTCCAAAATTGCCGGCACCGAATTAGGTTTAGGAATTGAGCCAGAAATTACCTTCAGCGCTTGTTTTGGTGCCCCGTTTATGGTTCACCATCCTTACTTTTATGCCAACTTACTACGTCAAAAAGCAGAACGTTCTGGTGCTACCATTTGGCTAGTAAATACAGGCTGGGTTGGCGGAAAATTCGGTGTTGGTAAACGGATTTCAATCCGTCACACCCGTGCTATGCTCAATGCTGCCCTCGAAGGAAAATTGGATAACGCAAAATTTAGAACCGATAAATTATTTGGTTTTGAAATTCCGATGAGCTGCCCAGGTGTTCCTGAAGAAGTCTTTGAACCATCTAATGCATGGGGAAACAAGAAGGATTATTGGAAGAAATACGACGCCTTAGTTTCTCGTTATATTGAAAATTTCAAACTCTTTGCCGATTTCGTTCCCGATGAAGTTAAAAAAGCAGGACCCAAACGATTAAATCAATTAGGAGAAGAATTATAAATCTCTTATAGAAAAGAAAAAAGCCGAAATATTTCGGCTTTTTTCTTTTACTGACCAATAAGGAAAGTTATTTCCTTTGTTGAATTCAAAACACAATACAACTCAGATATGCTAATTTGAAACTAAACCGACAAAGGCTTAATTCAATTTCACCACCAGATTAAGTTCCTTGAGCTGAACATCAGAAATGCTTGATGGGGAAGAAATCATTACATCTTGTCCACTATTATTTTTAGGGAAAGCGATATAATCGCGAATACTGTCGCTACCACCAAACATAGCAACCAATCGATCAAAACCAAGAGCAATTCCGCCATGAGGAGGAGCGCCATATTCAAAGGCATTCATCAAAAATCCAAATTGGGATTTAGCATCCTCCTCGCTGAAACCGAGTAAAGAGAACATACGCGATTGGATGTCTTTATCATAGATTCTAATACTTCCTCCACCTATTTCTACTCCATTGATAACCAAATCGTAAGCATTGGCGTGCACCTTTGCAGGATCGGTTTCGAGTAAATGCATTTCTTCGGGTTTAGGAGAGGTAAATGGGTGATGCATCGCGTGATAACGACCACTTTCTTCATCCCATTCGAGTAGTGGAAAATCTACAACCCACAAAGGAGCATAAGTATTTCGGTTACGCAAACCGAGGCGGTTGCCCATTTCGAGACGAAGTTCATTCAAAGCTTTTCGAGTTGGATGCGTGTCACCCGAAAGGATAAGCAGAAGATCACCCGCTTTAGCATTCATTTTCGCAGCCCAAGATTGAAGGTCGGCTTCGCTATAAAATTTATCGACTGAGGATTTATAAGTTCCATCCTCATTTACGCGCACATAAACGAGTCCTTTAGCCCCAATCTGAGGTTTACGAACAAAATCTGTCAGTCCATCCAAGTCTTTACGGGTAAAGGAAGCGGCGCCAGTTGCACAAATTCCGACCACTAATTCAGCGGTATCAAAAACACTAAATCCTTTATTTTGAGCCAATTCATTCAGTTCCACGAAAGGCATTCCAAATCGCAAATCGGGTTTATCACTTCCATATAATCTCATGGCATCATCGTAAAGCATACGAGGGAAAGAGCTCATTTCCACCCCTTTCACTTTTTTGAAAAGATATCGTGTTAATCCCTCGAAAGTATTCAAAATATCATCTTGTTCGATAAAGGACATTTCGCAGTCAATTTGCGTAAATTCCGGTTGGCGATCCGCCCGCAAGTCCTCATCGCGAAAGCATTTTACTAATTGATAATAGCGATCGTAACCACTCACCATCAACAACTGTTTGAAAGTTTGTGGTGATTGTGGCAAGGCGTAGAAAGTACCGGGGTTCATGCGCGAAGGAACGACAAAATCGCGTGCGCCTTCGGGAGTGCTTTTGATTAAATAAGGTGTTTCAACCTCTATAAAATCGTTTCCATGCAAATACGAACGAACCTCAAAACTCAACTGATTGCGCAATAATAAATTATCCTTCAAAGGGTTACGACGCAAATCTAAATAACGATATTTCATGCGAATCTCTTCGCCTCCATCAGTTTCATTTTCGATGGTAAACGGTGGAGTTTTGCTGACGTTCAGGATTTGGATTTCGTTAACTAATATTTCGATATCGCCAGTAGGCATTTTGCTATTTTTACTTTGGCGTTCAGCGACTATTCCCTTTACCTGAATAACAAATTCGCGACCTAACTTACGAGCCTGCATGCATAATTCACTATTGGTTTCCATATTGAAGACTAACTGAGTTAGTCCATATCGATCGCGAAGATCGATAAAAGTCATTCCGCCTAAATCGCGTGATTTTTGAACCCATCCGCTCAACAATACCACCTGATTTACATTGACCATATTGAGCTGTCCACAATTGTGTGTCCTTAACATATAATTAATATTTACTTATTTCTTATGACAATTTATTTATCTGTTCCTTGATAATTGCAATTTTCTGACTAGCTTCATTAGCCTTTTTGCGTTCAATTTCAACCACTTGTATGGGCGCTTTTGCGACAAAACTTTCGTTACTCAGTTTCTTTTCGATGGCATTTAAGAATCCTTGTTGGTAGTTCAATTCCTCGTTTAATTTTTTTAATTCGGAGCTTACATCCAAGACTTCTTGCATGGGCACAAAGAAAGAAGCTGTGCGCACCATAAAACGATTTGCGCCATCCAATTCGTTATCTATCAATTGAATCTGACTCAAATTAGAGAGCTTTTTTATCAAAGCAAGGAGCGAATCTGATAGTGGTTTCTCTTGATTTAATTGAATAAAAAGATCTAGAGATTCCTTGTTTTGAATATTTTTTTTATTGCGAATATTACGCAATCCGACTATGATTTCTTGTGCAAATTCAAAATCTTGCAGTAATTGAAGGTCATATTTGTCGGCTTTTGGCAAAGACGAAATCATTAAATCTTTATCTTGCATACGGAGTGTATGCCACACTTCTTCGGTGAGGAAAGGCATAAATGGGTGCAACAATTTCATTAGCTTTTCAAAGAAAATTACCGTTCTATCGAGCGTAATTTGATCGATGGGTTGCTGATAGGCAGGTTTAATTATTTCCAAATAATTGGAGCAGAAGTCGTCCCAAACCAATTTATAAGTAGCCATTAGCGCGTCCGAAATGCGGTATTTAACAAAGTGATCTTCAATAATTTCGATACTTTGATTGATACGAGCTTCCATCCAATCCATGCCAGCAATAGCAGCGGCACTTGGTTGATTCTGATACACATCAAAAGATTTGATGAGGCGCAAGGCATTCCAGATTTTATTGGAGAAATTACGCCCTTGTTCGCATAAAGCTTCATCAAAAGGCAAATCGTTTCCGGCAGGCGAAGTAAGCAACATTCCAACGCGAACGCCATCGGCACCATACTGATTGATTAAATCAATGGGATCGGGAGAATTGCCTAGACTCTTCGACATTTTGCGACCCAATTTATCGCGGACGATACCCGTGAGATAAACCGCAGAAAAAGGTTTGTCATTTTGCCATTCATAGCCAGCAATAATCATCCTCGCCACCCAAAAGAATAATATCTCGGGAGCGGTTACCAGATCATTCGTAGGATAATAGTATTTAATTTCTTGATTATCAGGATTACGAATCCCGTCGAAAACAGAAATTGGCCATAACCAACTTGAAAACCAGGTATCAAGCACATCCGATTCCTGACGGAGATTATCGAGGGTCAAGAATTGATTTCCAGCTTTAACACGGGCAAGTTCTAAGGCTTGATTAGCATTCATAGCCACCACAAAATCATCAAATCCTTCACCATAAAACCAGGCAGGGATTCGATGCCCCCACCATAATTGACGGGAGATATTCCAATCGCGCACATTTTCCATCCAATGACGATAGGTATTTTTAAATTTTTCGGGCACCAATTGAATTACATCCTCCATGACTGCTTTCAAGGCAGGTTGCGCAAGTTTTTCCATTTGCAGAAACCATTGGTAGGATAATTTCGGTTCGATTACGGCACCTGTGCGCTCCGAAGCGCCCACTTTATTTTGGTAATCTTCAATCTTAACCAAATTACCAAGCGATTCTAACTCTTTAACTATCTGTTTTCTACATTCAAATCTATCCATCCCTTGATAATGCAACCCATGTTCGTTGAGGCTTGCGTCATCATTAAAAATATCAATAATTTCGAGTTGGTGGCGTTCGCCAATTTCCTTATCGTTTGGATCGTGAGCTGGGGTAATTTTCAAACAGCCGGTTCCAAACTCCATATCCACGTATTCATCGGCGATGAGCGGGATTAGGCGATTTGCCACTGGTACAATTACCTTTTTTCCGGCCAAATGTGCAAAACGCTCATCCTTGGGATTGTAGCAAATAGCGGTATCTCCCAAAATAGTTTCGGGGCGGGTGGTGGCAATGCTTACAAATTGATCTTCGCCATCAATTGGATAGCGCAGATAATACAGTTTACCATTTTTCTCTTTATAAATGACTTCCTCATCCGAAACGGTAGTTTTGGCTTCAGGATCCCAGTTTACCATACGGTAGCCACGATAAATCAACCCCTTGTTGTACAGGTCGTTAAAAACTTGTAGAACGGATTCGGACATATCGTCGTCCATGGTAAATTTGGTACGATCCCAATCGCAACTGGCGCCTAGTTTTTTGAGTTGTTCGAGGATAATTCCCCCATGTTTATGAGTCCATTCCCAAGCGTGTTCAAGAAACTGATCACGGCTAAGATCGTTTTTATGTATTCCCTGTTCCTTTAACTTAGCAACCACTTTGGCCTCAGTAGCAATGGAAGCATGATCGGTCCCCGGAACCCAACAAGCATTTTTCCCTTGCATACGTGCACGGCGAATCAACACATCTTGAATGGTATTGTTGAGCATGTGGCCCATGTGCAAAACTCCTGTAACATTTGGTGGAGGAATAACGATGGTGTATGGCTCCCTGTCATCGACTTTGGAACTAAAATATTTATTTTTCAGCCAGTGCTGATACCATTTTTCTTCTATTTCAACCGGATTGTATCTACTTGCAATCTCCATAATTATTTTTAAAAAATTTGCGCAAAAGTACAACTAATAAAAGCAGCTTTTATGCTTTAGGGGAAGTGAATTTACAAAAGCCGCAGCAATTACTTACATAGGTTTATCATAAGTATTTTTGTATTATTGCCTTCAACTCCTCTTTATTGATAGGCTTAGAAATAAAGTCGTTAGCCCCTGATTTAAAAGCAATAAGCTTATCTTCATCGGCCGTGAAAGCCGTTTGAGCAATGATAGGAATATCCGTATTGAAGGTTCGAATCTGCTGCATTGCCTCTAAACCATCCATTACCGGCATTTTTATATCCATAAAAACTACGGACATGTCAGGATTCTCTTTCAGCTTTTTAACGGCTTCCTTTCCATTAAAGGCATGCAAAACCGAAAAATTTCGATCGATATGTTTAAGCAGAATCTCCAATAATTTATAATTAATTAGCTCATCTTCAGCCACTAAAATAGTTTTAGTTTTCGCAGTCAATTCATTCGACTCCTTGACATTGCTTTCAATCTGCTGATCTAGGATGGGAAAAACAAGGGAAATGCAATCACCATCAGGCTTTGATTCTGTTTCAATACTTCCGCCAATCAAATTCACATTTCGTTTAGCAATATTCATAACCAAGCCAATTCCGCTCAACTTGCTGGAAATGGTGTTGTCATCACTGGTGGATTCATTTAGAAGTTTACTTTGAATACTGAAGTCCAAACTATTAGCAGTATCCTTCATGTAAATTATGACTTGATGATTACGGAGAATCATTCCAATCTCAATTTGCTGGTTTGTAGATAATATAAACGCATTATCTAATAGAATTTGAATTGTTTTCTCTAGGACTGTGACATCTGTTTTAATAGAAACGGTAGAAAAATCAGTTTTTTGAAACAATAGTGACCTATTAATTTTGCTAAATTTTAAGCAGCTGCTTTTATATATTTTTGTTAAAAAATCATTTACATGTATAGTTTCAAACTTAACTTCTTTTAGTTGCAATTCGAAAAGGCTAATTTCCATAAGATGATCAAAAGTAAGCAGCAGATTTTTGGCGCTTCCATAAATAAAATTACTGTATAAGAGCACCTTATCATTGTTGACATTAGTTTGACTCAGAAGGTCCGTAAAACCAAGAATGGTATTCATAGCATTTCGAATTTCGTGGGCAATGGTAGCCAAAAGTTCGCTTTGAAACTGTTCCACTTCATGAGCCTTTTCTTGGACTAAGTTCATTTTCTTTTGAGCCTCCTTTTCTTTGGTAATATCCTCTTTGATGGCAATGAAATGGGTAATGTTTCCACTCAGATCGTGCACAGGGGAAATTCGCACAGTTTCCCAATAAAGGCTACCGTCTTTTGCTTTATTTTGCCATTCTCCTGTCCAATTTTTACCTGATAAAATAGTTATCCATAAATTCTCATATACCGAAGCTGGGGTATTTCCACTTTTAAGAACGCGTGGATTTTTCCCTTTTACCTCAAAAAAAGTATAGCCTGTAATTTCTTTAAACCGCTTATTGATATACTGAACTTTGCCAGTACGGTCGGTTATGACAACCATCGACACGATGCTATCAACCGATTTGCGAAGCAATTTATTTTCTAATGCTACATCGTGCTCTTCGGTCATATCATACACTACGCCAAGCCATTCGTTTTCATCCAGCTTTTGCAAACTAAACAAGCAATATAATGGTTGTCCTTCGAAATTAGTACCGAAGCACTCAAAACGATTAATTGTATCTATTTTGAGTGGCTGTTTCAAATAGTTTGAAACTCCTTCAAAATTTTTAAAAACCTCCGTTAATGGTAAATTAATAAAGTGAAAATTAATCTTTGGAGACATCAGTTCAATAAACTTAGTGTTCACGCTTTTAACAATCATCTGATTATCAACAAAAAAAACACCATTAAGATTGTTATCATAAAAGGTGCGAAACCTTCGCTCGCTACTTTGAATGCGTTCGGCAGCCTGCATCTGACTGGTGATATCATGGCAAATAACTGTATAGGAATGAGGAATAGGGAAATTGCATTTTGCCCATTGAATTTGGAAAACAAAAATCTGATTAGTCGGGCTAGTATATTTAATCTCAAAAACGCTAACCGGTTTTGATTCGGATAATTCAGCAATGGAATGAAGGATAAATTCCCTATTCTCTTCTCCCACTAACTCAAAGAAAGACTGTCCTTTAAGCTCCGGTATTTCATAAGGGTTCGGAAAAACCACATTTGAATTGAGCACCATAAAGTCCTTATTCAATCTATAAACGCTTATCGGAGCTTCCGCAATTACAGGAGTTATTTCGCACTTTGTAAGCTGGCTAAGTCTTTGATTTTGAAGTTTGAGCTGACTCACTTGTACTTGATTAATAACCAAATAAAGTGTTGTAATCCAACTCAGATTTGCCTTTTTTGGCAAAACAATATCAAAAGTTTGATACACTTTTAAATCCATATCATGCTGATCGTCGTCAGCCAGCAATAGAATGGAGGTATAATTACTCCTTTTGGAGCTATAATCCTTAAATGTAGATAAGAATTTCACATCAATCACCGCAATAAATTCTTCGGATAAAGCTAATAATGAGTCACTAAATTCTAATTCATCGAAGTGCAAATAATGCAAAGTGTCAACAGAAGCATCCGAATCTAATCGAAGCAAATTGAAAGTCAACTTATCAGTAAAAAAGATTGTAATCATTGGTGTAGAGCACGCTAGTTTAGGGACGTAAATTTAAACCAATTTTTCAAATTTGCAAGCTAAATGTCTGATTTATAAAAATAAAAATCCCATGCCCTGAGTATTGAAAGAAATGGCGCAATGTCAAGTTAAAAAATAAGATATTTGCACCCTATAAACTATCGGTATACAAAACTTGAGAATTGCAGTAAATACAAGGTTATTACTTAAAAATCGACTGGAGGGGATTGGTTGGTTTACCTACGAAACCATGAGAAGAATTGCCGAGGGACACCCAGAGCACGAATTCATTTTTATCTTTGACCGACCATTTGACCCCGACTTTATATTTGCCGCCAATGTACAAGGAGTGGTGATTGGACCTCCAGCCCGGCATCCTTTGTTATTTATCGCCTGGTTTGAATTTTCGATTCCGTATATTCTAAAAAAATTTAAAGCAGACCTATTTCTATCGCCCGATGGTTACCTTTCGTTGCGTTGCAAACTCCCCCAAATTTCGGTTATCCACGACCTTAATTTTGAACATTATCCTGAACATTTACCAAGATTGGTTCGCTGGTATTACAAATATTTTTTTCCGCGATTTGCCAAAAAAGCCAAGCGAATTATCACTGTTTCAAACTACTCGAAAAGTGACATCATCAAGCAATACGACATTAGTCCAAAGCTGATTGAGGTAGCCTACAATGGCGTAAACACTAATTATCAACCAATTGCAGACGTACGTCAACAGCAAATAAGAGATGAATTGAGTAATGGAAATCCATATTTTGTTTTTGTAGGCGCGCTTCATCCTCGCAAGAATATCATTGGACTTCTTCAGTCATTTGAGATTTACAAAAACAAAAAAGCCTCAAATACGCATTTAATCATCGTGGGTAATAAATATTGGTGGAACGATGAAATGGAAAATCAATACCAAAAGATGTTGAATAAATCTGCTGTTCAATTTATTGGCCATTTAGATTCCAAGCGTTTAAATGAAGTGGTAGCCGCCTCTATTGCAATGGTTTATGTAAGTTTTTTTGAGGGTTTTGGCATTCCAATTCTAGAAGCATTTAGGGCAGAAACCGCTGTTATTACTTCAAATGTAACCTCCATGCCTGAAGTTGCCCAAGACGCAGCACTACTCGTTGACCCTTTTGATTATGAATCAATCGCCAAGGCTATGGAAACCATGGATTCCGATTCCGAAATACGCCAAGCCTATATTGAAAAAGGCAAAATACGGGCAAAGTATTTTTCGTGGGATCAAACCGCAAAGGCAGTTTGGGAAAGCATCCAAAAAGAAATAATAAAACTGTAAAGCATTGATTACTCGGCGATTTGTTCAAATTTAAGATTTACATACAAGGGTTCAGACCCAATGAAATAAACCTAATTCCCTAATAAATTTTTAGAATATTGTAAACCGAATCACGCTCAACTGCCTGACGTCCAACGGCTTTTATCATATTCACCATTTGCTCGGTATTCATACTCGGTGATTGATCCTCGGCACCAGCAAGGGAATATATTTTTGTACTATCATTGATAGTTCCATCAAAATCGTCAACTCCAAAAGACAATAATAACTGCGCTATATCCTTTCCAATCATAGGCCAATAAGCTTTTATATGGTTGAAGTTGTCGAGGAAAATACGTGACATAGCATACATCTTAATATCTTCAATCACGCTCACCTCGCCCAAATACGACATTTCGTTATTGGCTTTTTTGTATTTTAATGGAATGAACACATTAAAACCAGCGCTACGATCTTGTAGCTCACGAAGCCTGTTCAGGTGATCAATTCTATTGGCAATGGATTCGATATGACCGTAAAGAATGGTTGCGTTGGAAGGAATCCCCAATCGGTGAGCAATTTCGTGTAATTGAAGCCATTCCTCCGCAGTATCTTTATGGGGGCAAATTTTAGGGCGCACTTCTTCATCAAATATCTCGGCGCCACCGCCAGGAATCGAATCCAATCCGTAGTTTTTCAGAGCGGCCAAACCCTCTTTCAAAGTCATATTGGCTCGTTTACAGATGTAGCTAATTTCTACAGCGGTAAATGCTTTAATGTGAACATCAGGCCGGATGGCTTTGATTTGCTGAAAAAGCGAACCATAATAATGAACGTCCCATTTAGGATGAACACCACCAACTATGTGAACTTCAGTAATTTGATCGCCCATATCACTCACCTGCTGAAGTATTTCCTCGCGCGAAAATTCCCAACCTTCTTCGCCTTTCTTGCGATAATACGAACAGAATTTACAAGTATAAACGCATTGGTTTGTTGGCTCGATATGTAGATTTCTATTAAAATAAACGTAGTCGCCATTTTTGCGAATTCTGATTTCGTTGGCCAAAAAGCCAAGCACCGAAAGATCAGCCTTTTCATACAACAGAATCCCTTCTTCGACACTAATCCTTTGTCCAGCCATTACCTTGGAAACAACCTCCTCGATAAGCGTACCTTTCACTATTTCTTGAATAATCATCTTTGAATTTTGAAATTATTTGTTTGCTCGAATGATGATAATTTTCTTCATCACTGGAACATTCGTTAAAGTTTTGAGCCCGTAAAAGTACCAATAAAACAAAAATCAAAGGCACAACAAAACTAATAATCAACAGACAACTCTTGATAAATAAATACCCCCAAGTATTCAATAATTTAGTTAACAACTAATTACAGAACCAAAACCAATTAAAAAACAGTTTTCAACTTCATCATGTTAGGAGTTAATAATTTCATAACAGCCTTTAATGATTGATAAGGACTAACTTTACCTCATCAATTATCAAACTAAAACTACTTATGGCCATCATTCGCAAGAAAAAGCAAAAGAAAATATTTGTGTTAGATACCTCCGTCATTCTCTACAATCACAATTCGATTAATAGTTTTGAAGACAATGATGTAGCCATTCCAATTTCGGTATTGGAAGAGTTAGACAATTTTAAGAAAGGCAACGAAATCAAGAATTTTGAAGCCCGCGAGTTTATTAGAATTATGGATACGCTCTCGGGCAGTGGCAAACTGCAAGAATGGGTTCAGCTGGAAGGGAAAAATAAAGGGAGAGTGAGCGTGGTGATGAACGAAGAGATAGAAGGGATGCAGGATGCAAACAAGATTTTTGGAGAAAGCAAAGCCGATCATAGGATTTTGAATGCCGCCTTGAAACTTCAGATTGATTATCCCGACTGCAAAGTTACGATGGTAAGTAAAGATATTAATCTAAGACTCAAAGCCAAAGCACTAAATCTATTCGCCGAAGACTTTCAAACTGGAAAAATACAGAATGTAGAAGATCTGTATGAAGGCAAACGGCTGGTTGAAAACTTACCATCCAAAGTAATTGCAAAACTTTATGAAAGTGGCTTTATTGAGCCCGAGGAGGTCGGTATTAAAGATCCAATACCCAATCAGTATTTTATTTTAAAAAACGGAAAAGCCTCTGCCTTAGCATTTTACAACCCTATCACCAAACTCTTTGAAAGAGTAGAAAAGGTTAATGCCCAGCGCATTCGACCAAGAAATGCAGAACAAGTCTTTGCCATGCACGCCCTCCTCAATCCGGATGTAAAACTAGTGACCATACAAGGCGTTGCAGGAACCGGGAAAACCCTGCTAGCTTTGGCTTGCGCGCTGGAACAAAAGCGAGAATATAAACAAATCTTATTGGCTCGCCCCATCGTACCATTGAGTAATAAGGATATCGGTTTTTTGCCGGGCGATATCAAATCAAAACTCAATCCTTATATGGAGCCACTTTTCGATAATTTGAAATTTATCAAAAACCAATACGACGAAACCGATAAAGAATACAAGAATTTTGACGCCATGCTCGAAAAGGAAAAGCTCCTAATCACGCCACTGGCCTATATCAGAGGCAGAAGTTTATCAAATATTATTTTTATCGTGGACGAGGCTCAAAACCTAACCCCGCATGAGGTGAAAACCATTATTACTAGGGCTGGTGAGAATACCAAAATAATCTTCACTGGTGATATTTACCAAATTGACACTCCCTATTTGGATTCGCAATCAAACGGACTTTCGTACCTAATAGACAGAATCAAAAAACACCCCATTTATGCACACATCCGCCTCGAAAAAGGAGAACGTTCGGAGCTAGCTAATTTAGCTAACGATCTGTTATAGCGAATCTTAAATATATTTACAACACGAATACTTACAGAACAATCAAGCTTTAAAGCCAAATATAGCCATCGAAAAATGGAATCGAAAACCATTAAATTCCATTTTTCGAAATTCTCATAATACATGCGAATCGAGCGCAAAATATCATTCGCTAATTCAGAATGCAAAAGCAATGATAGCAGGGAATTGGAAGGATGTAAAGATTGAAAAATGCAAGCATTATCTATTATAATACTATGATTGGGCAATGGATAAGTTTTGTAACTTTGTGCCCTAGCTTTCTCATTTCTGAGAGCTTTAGAACGAGCAAGCAAACATCGACCCTAAACCAAAACAAGACCCAATGAAACGACTCCTATTAATCGTTATGCTAATTGGCTTTTTCAGCAATAACAGCTACTGCCAAACTTTAATTGACGTAAAAAAAGTGCCTGAAGCCATCACCAAAAAGTTTGCAAAAAAATACAAAACACCACAAGAAACGAAATGGTTTGTCATTGATCCACAGAAGGATTATCTGGTGAAATTTCTAAATAATGGACTAGATGCCGAGATAAAATACGACAAGCTCGGCAAAGAAATTGCCTCGAAAATGCAAATAGAAATTAGCAAGCTAAACACAAAAATTGCCGACGACATTCGCAAAAATCATAGCGATAAAAAAATCGACAAGGCTTATTTGATCATAAGCGGACCAACGCAAAAATACTATTCCGTAATTTTACATAAAAGTCAAAGCCGCAAAAAACCGCCCTTAGTGTACGATGCACAATATAATTTTCAAGGCGTGGTTATCACGGTTTACGAGCCAACTATAGAAGAAGAAAAAGTGGAAGAAGATACACAAGATAAATACGGAGAAAAAGTTGACAAGGAATTATCTGATTTAGAAGAAGTTGAATATGACAAGAGCATTAAAAAAGATGATTTACCAAGTCCAGCGATCGATTATTTAAAAGAACGGCATGACTTAATTGATTACCGTTTTAAAGAAGTGCGGATACGCGAAAACAAAACGTATGGAGAGCATTACTATGTTGAACTGAAAAAGCAAGGAGAAAAGAAGCTGTTTATTTACAATTTCGACATCTACGGCAAAATGCTTTCGGAAGAAGTGCAAGATTTATAAATCAATGAAATAAACAACCCAAAAGCTAGCGCCAATACTCGCTAGCTTTTTTATTCTTTAGCATGGGAATTATCCAAAGTCAGTCGATAAAAGGCACCCTCTATTCATATATTGGCGTGCTTTTAGGTTTTGTAACTACTGGACTACTTTACCCATTTGTTCTAGAACCCGAACAAATTGGAGTCACCAAACTGCTACTTTCATACTCCACCTTAGCAACCCAATTAGCGAGTTTGGGATTTAATGGCGTAGCCGTTCGCCTCTTCCCCTATTTCAGAGATAAAAAGACGGCTCACAAAGGTTTTCTGTATTTAGGACTACTGATTTCGGCCATCGGTTTACTCATTACTTTCGTAGGCCTTTTTCTGATGCAACCCTGGATTATCAGCAAAAGCATCGAAAAATCAGCCCTATTTACCGAGTACTTTTCATGGATTTATTTACTGATTATTACCCAATTAATATTTTCAACCCTCGATAATTATTTTACCCAACTCTTCAACTCCACCTATGCAATAATTCATAAAGAGTTTGTGCAAAGAATCTTACTTATAATCATAACCTTATTATTTTGGTTCGACTGGATAAATTTTTCGCAATACATTATGCTGTTTGTCATAGCAGTATCCATTCCCACGCTACTTTTAACCTATAATATTTACAAAGCTGGCGAACTTCGAATAAATCCAACCTTAAAATACATTGATAAGGATTTGATGAATCAAGTAGTTAAAGTATCGTTAATCAGCATTTTCACCTCTGTTACTAGCGTTATTATTCTCAATATAGACAGTATTATGCTCTCAACCATAGCTGGAGTAGCGGCAACCGGTATCTACACTATTAATTATTTCTTTGCCATTTTAATCTCAGTACCAAATCGGCCAATGGTGAAAATTGCCAATGCAGTAATTGCTGACTCATGGATGAAAAACGACCTTAACAATATTCGAGATATTTACAAGAAAAGCACGTTAAGTCAAATGGTTGCTGGTAGCTTTTTGCTTTTGGGTCTCTTTATCAATATCGACAGCATCTACCAATACCTGCCAAAAAATTACGAAACAGGAAAATACGTTTTAATTTTTATTGGAATTTCTTCCTGGATGGAAATGGCCACTGGAGTCAGCAAGAGCGTAATTGGATCTTCAAAATATTATTATGTACAATCAATAGCCATGGTAGGTCTAGCCCTAATGGTGATAGGAACTAATTACCTTTTCATTCCAAAATATGGACTTAGCGGCGCTGCATTTGCGTCATTTCTTTCTCTATTTAGCTTCATAAGCTTCCGTTACTTCTTTATTTGGTATAAATTCAAGATGCAACCTTTCGACATTAAAAGCCTGTATATCACATTACTTATGCTTGTACTTTTGTATTTGTCACAATTTTTACCAATGACCAACCGATATTATGTGGATATTCCTTACAAAAGTGCTATCGTTTCCATTGTTTATATAGGAATTATATATCTATCAAAGGTTTCACCGGAAATTAATACGGTGGCAGATA
>DYSI01000072.1 GCA_020718275.1 Draconibacterium orientale | reverse complement strand
TTCAAATTTTGAATTTGTACGAGCTTGAAAAAAGAGGGGTTTTTATACCGGACTCTTAAATTACTAAAATTCTTTTCATATCGAAAGATAAGCTAGGCAAATCTACATCGCCATAAAGCGAGCAATTAAATCTTCAACACTCACACCATCAGCTTCAGCTTTATAATTTTTAACCAAGCGGTGACGCAAAACAGGCGCAGCTATTGCCTTAACATCTTCAATATCGGGGCTATATTTACCTTGAAATGCAGCATGCACTTTGGCTCCAATTATCAAAAATTGACTTGCTCTGGGCCCTGCTCCCCAAAGTAAATATTTATTTGCGTCGGGATGAGCCAATTTAGTATTAGGGCGGGTGGAATTAACCAAACGGACCGCGTAATGATACACATTGTCAGCCACTGGCAATTTGCGTATTAATTGCTGAAAATACAATATCTCCTCGCCACTGATGGCGGTTTGCACCTGAGCTTGAACAGCACCTGTTGTCCCTTTAACAATGTTCAGCTCTTCTTCAAAAGATGGATAATCCAAAATAAGATTAAACATAAAACGGTCGAGTTGGGCTTCAGGCAAAGGATAGGTTCCCTCCTGCTCTATTGGATTTTGGGTTGCCAATACAAAGAATGGTTTATCTAGATGATAGGATTGGCCGGCGGCAGTAACGTTGCGTTCTTGCATGGCTTCGAGCAAGGCTGCCTGAGTTTTGGGGGGTGTTCGATTAATTTCGTCGGCAAGAATGATATTTGAAAAAACCGGCCCTTTGATAAATTTAAATTTACGATTTTCGTCCAGAATTTCGGTACCGATTATGTCCGATGGCATCAAATCAGGGGTAAATTGAATTCTTTTAAAATCGAGTCCTAGAGATTGGGCCAAGGTATTAACCATAAGTGTTTTAGCTAGACCTGGCACGCCAACAAGCAGACAATGTCCATTGCTAAAAATAGCATTTAGCAATTGCTGAACCACTTGTTCCTGGCCAATAATAACTTTTGAAATTTCACTTTTAAGAGCCGAATATTTTATTGTTAAGGCATAGAATGCCTCCTTTTCATTAGCAAATCTATTTTCCATTTAACTACTCCCAATTGTAAGTAAATTTACACTGCTTCAACTCATCATCCAAAATAAGGATATAGGTCTTTTTAGACTTTTCTATTATCCATTTCCCGATGGCTTCTGTTTTTTTATTTTCGAGCGCTAACTCTTGTATTTTGTCATAATCGGTCTCAAGGGTAGCGAAATGAGGTTTACTTCTGCGATCCAACTTCACAATGCGATAAGCTTTAACGTTTCGCTCTTTGTCGTAAAGATTTGGTTTAGAAATTTGCCCTACATTCATTTTATCGAGAATAAAGAACAAGTCCTTATCTATTTCTTCGGGTGAAAAAACACTGTTGCCTGATTGACCATTGATGGCAACTCCAGCGCTAAATTTCGAATCGTCATCCGAAAACTTAAGCGCAGATTGTTCAAAAGTCAATTTACCAGATTCAATCAATTCGTAGATGCTATCCATTTTCAATTTTGTAACATTCAGCGACATAGGCGAAATCTTGGTCATAATGAGGATGTGACGAACATTGATATAGTCTCCTTTGCGATTAATAAGTTGCAGCACATGAAAACCAGCTTCAGTTTCTACTATTGGACTAATTTCGCCGACTTGTAGGGCGAAAGCGGCGGCTTCAAATTCTGGGAACATCATACCACGACCAAATTCACCTAGTTCGCCACCTTTGAGGGCAGAGCCTGGATCTTCGGAATAGATGCGAGCCAATGATTCAAAATTCTCGCCTTTCAACAATCTTGCTCTTATTTTTTCCATTTTTTGGCGTGAATATTCACGTTCTTCGGCTTGCACTTTGGGTACAATAACTATCTCTGAATATTGGTATTCGCTAGGAATTAGTGGAATACTATCTTTGGGAAGTTGGTTAAAATAATCTCTAATTTCTGATGGGGTAATGCTCAGATCTTTGATGATTTTCTCTTTTATCGTCTCCGACATTAGTTGATCATGAATGGTATTACGCATATCGCTTTTAATTTCGAGTATGCTTTTGTTGTAATATTTCTCCAGTTTTTCTTGCGATCCTATTTGAGAGATAAAATATTGCAATCGGCGATCCATCTCATTTTCAACCATTTCTTCCGAAACATCAACACTATCTAACTGAGCTTGATTCAGCAATAATTTAACAAAGAGCACCTCTTCAAATATCTGACAACGCACGCCTTCACTTTTGCCAGTATAACCCTGCATTAGGTATTGCATATATTGATTTTCGATATCAGAATACAGTATTTCATTACCACCAACAATGGCAACCACTTTATCAATGACTTTACTTTGAGCATGAATGTTTAACACTGTGAAAACAAATACTAAAGTAGTGATTAGATGAGTGATAAGAGTGGTTATTTTACTTAGCTTCATTTGATAATTGGTATATAATTAATATTGAAATTCGTTAAATCATTGTTGGGGTAAGACAATTGAGTAATTATTGCTTAAACTCCAATTTGTGGTTATTTATTGTCTGTTTTCTGCTCATGAATAATAATATCACCGTCCTTTTGAGCCTCATTAAAAACATCCTTTTGCATTCGCTCAATGAGTTCCATTTTACGTTTATTGATAATAAGAGAACGTATACGGTTGTGTTCAAAACTCAAAGGTGAATAGCTATCTTGCACCCTAAAATCATTGATGCGCAATAGGTAGGTAAAAACAGAGTCTTGCAATTCAATGAATTTGTTGTTTTGTAGATATAAGGTTTTATTATACGTTTGAATTGGAATTTCTTTCACCAAATCATCAAACAAAATCCAGGTATCATCTTCCAGAAAATAATTTACTGCTTTATCTTCGGCAATACTTTTTAAACGCACAATATCCTCTGGCTCATAATTTTGCAATAACTTACGCACCTGCTTAATATTCTTTTCGCTATTGTAGAGTTTCACAAAAGCAACTTGAACAATATCATCTTTCAATGTGAATTCTGTTGGATGCTGATGATAATAGGCTTCGATCTCCTCCATCTGCACATTGGTATCAAGTTTCTGTCCTACCAAACGCTGTGTATAACGATAAATGACCAAGGATTCTTTGTAGTCTTGAATATGTTTTTCTAACTTTTCCTCGTCTTCTGGCAATTTCAAATCGTTGATTAAAGCACGATGCAAAAGAGCATGGTGGTAAGCCCACTGATTGACATATTCTTGCACAAACAGTAAACTATCTTCTTTGTTAAGCCCATGTGGAATAGCCTCTATCAAATCCGCTTCATAGAGCACATATTCAAAAACCTCCGCTACTACCGGCTTATCCTTTTTGATTAAGTTACAAGCAGTGGCAAATATTACCAAAATGAATATTAAAACAAGATTTTTCAATATTACTCTATTAATGCTTTGTTAATATTAACTTGATGCGATTGGTGAAGCTGTTTGATCCACTGAGCTTCTAAATAATTTTGATAATCAGCAGTTATGATTCCTTTGGCCTCTTCAATACTTTTGTTTTGTGCTGGCAATATTTGTTGGACGTCCACAATTACGTATGTATTTCCATCCTTGATAATATTGGAAATCCCCAATTTCTTTTGGATCTGATCGATGATAGCATTATCTTCGGGCTCGTATTTACCTTTTTCAAATTGCAGATTTAGCGCCGAATTACGGTTCGCCATTTTAACAATTGAATCTAATTTCAGTTCGGCTTTCAACCATTTATTTACTAATTGAGCCACCGAATCACTTCCACATTTATAGATCGTGGCTTCCACACGTTCTTTCCATTGATATTGACCTCTATTCTCTTCATAGAACCTAGTCAATCCCAACGAATCGCGTATAGCTTTTCCCCAAACCTCTTGGTCGCTAATTGCAAAGAGCAAAATTCCGTCGTGATATTCTTGCATCAGCATTTTAAAATCCCTAAACTCGGACTCTAAATTAGCATCTTTAGTTGCAAAGACTGCCTCCTCAACCCATTGATTATAAATCTTATCCGTAAAATAGCGAATTGTTCCTTTGCGTTTCATCGTTTGATGACCTTCAAGATATTTGGCAAAATCATTTGCTGTATATTTCTTATCGTTGAGTTTAAACAAAATAGCAGTAGAATTCACCTTGTCAGCAGTCCATTTTTGATTATAAATTGAGGAATCAACCGAGGAATAAAACTTCGTAAGCACTTTAGGGTATTCCTTAAAACCAAATTCAGTTTTAAATTTTGCTAAGGCAGATTCCTTACTTTTATTGGAACGGCTATCGCGTGTAACTTTTAACTGCAAACTTGGCAAGAACTCTTCGTAGGATGGATTTTTGACAAGGCGCACCAATTTTATCAAGTGCCAGCCATAATCTGTAAAAACGGGTTCTGAAACCTGATCTACTTGTAAGGATGAAATAGCTTTAATAAATTCAGGAACCATTCTACTAACTTCAAAAACAGGCAATAGGCCATCTTTTTCGGCAGAGCCTTTATCATCAGAATATTGGCGAGCGGCCTCTTCAAAGCTTATATTTCCTGCTTTAATTTTGGCAGCAATTTCATCAATTTTAGCCTTCGATTTATTGATAGCCTCTGCACTCTGATCAGTAGGTTTGATGTTGATATGCTTAACTTCAATTTTTCCTAATTCAGGAATTTTATCGGTGACTTTGATAATATGATATCCAAATTGAGTGCGAATCGGCATGCTAATTTCCCCAATTGGAGTGGAATAAGCGGCATTCTCGAAAGGATAAACCATATAAAAAGCAGTAAAATAACCCAAATCGCCACCATTGCCTTTGCGTGGTGAACGATTTTTAGCTTCCGGTAAATCTCTTGCTGAAGGATCATCGGAATATTTGCGTGCCATTTCAGCAAAATCTGCCCCATTGATAATCTTCTTCCGGATATCAATCAATTTATTGTATGCACTAAGAGCCACCGAATCGTTTTTTGAAACCTCCTCTGGAACAGCAATCATAATATGGCTTGCCCTGATATCCCACTGAAGACGATCATATGCTTCACGCATAACTATTTCATCAATAGATTTATCGGTTAGATAAGGCTTTGCTAGCTGACTTCGATATCCTGCCAACTCATTTCTAAATTCGAGACTAGTATCCATCCCAAGATCCTCAGCCTCTTTCACTTTCAATCTAAAATTTACATATAAATCGAGGTATTCGCTTTTGGTTTTCTGGTCAATTATTCCCGAATTATTATTGTTTTTATTATAAACATACATAAACTCCTCCAAAGAATAATTCTTTTGGTCGATGGAGAGAAGCACCTGATTTTGATTTTTCTGTGCTATGGCAAGCAGAGGAAAAAGTAAAACAATTAAAAAGTAAATAATAGTCTTATTCATATTTAAGTTATTTATTAAATTATATTTATCAATCAAAATAAAATTCAAAATGTACAATCAAAAGTCCTTAACTTCTCATTCGGCTAGCAAACCTCCATTACGTTTTGCTAAAAAGGCACTATAAGACTAGTTATAAAAACGAAGGATACAATTGACGCAAATATTATTGTCGGCTATAATTTGGGGCTTCGCGTGTGATGGTAATGCCATGGGGATGACTTTCAGCCATACCAGCGGGAGAAATTTTCACAAATTTAGCCTCCATTAAGCTTTCAATATCACCGGCACCACAATAACCCATTCCAGCTCTTAAGCCACCCACCAATTGGTGTATTACTTCCGAGAGGAAACCCTTGTATGGCACTCTACCAACTATACCTTCTGGAACTAACTTTTTGATATCATCTTCCGCATCTTGGAAGTAGCGATCCTTAGAACCATCTTGCATAGCTTCAACAGAACCCATACCGCGATAGGTTTTAAACTTTCTACCTTCATAAATAATGGTTTCACCTGGCGCTTCGTCAACACCAGCAAAAAGTGAACCGAGCATTACCGTATTTCCGCCAGCCACAATAGCTTTCACAATGTCACCACTATATCGAATACCACCATCCGCAATCACAGGTACGCCTGTAGATTTAAGTGCTATTGCAACATTCATCACGGCGCTTAATTGAGGATAACCGACTCCGGCAACAATACGAGTGGTGCAGATTGAACCTGGACCTATACCAACTTTAACGGCATCAGCACCTGCTTTTACTAAATCTAAAGCAGCTTCGGCAGTCGCTACATTACCGACCACTAAATCTAATTTTGGAAATTCTTTTTTAATAATTCTAACGGTATCTAGTACTCCTTTGGAATGACCATGAGCGGTATCTACCACAATAGCATCCACCCCAACATCGTAAAGAGCCTTTACTCTGCTCAAAGTGTCATGAGTAACGCCAACAGCCGCGGCAACCCGTAAGCGCCCATTCAAATCTTTAGAGGCATTCGGACGAGCCTTTATTTTTATAATATCCTTATAAGTAATCAACCCAATCAAACAACCTTCGCTGTTTACAACCGGCAATTTCTCTATTTTATATTCTTGTAAAATATCAGCAGCTTGGTCAAAATTGGTAAATTCAGTGGTGGTAATGATATTTTTGGAAGTCATTACTTCACTAATTGGTCGATTGAGTTTTCGCTCAAAACGCAGATCGCGGTTTGAAACAATTCCGACCAATTTATTATTATCACGCACAACAGGAATTCCTCCAATTTGATATTCTTTCATCAAAAACAATGCATCAGCTACCCGTGCATCTTCCTTGATAGTAATAGGATTGATGATCATTCCATTTTCAGCTCGCTTCACTTTATGCACTTCTTCAGCCTGTTTTTGTATCGACATATTTTTGTGAATAACGCCAATACCTCCTTCTTGGGCAATAGAAATCGCCATTTTAGCATCGGTTACGGTGTCCATGGCCGCTGAAACTATCGGGATGTTGAGTTCTATATTTCGAGTAAACTTGGTTTTGAGGCTAACTTCTCGAGGAAGAACTTCTGAATACGCTGGTACTAGGAGAACATCGTCATAGGTTAAACCCTCTCCGTATATTTTATTTTCTACCATAAGTTATATCTGCTTTGTTTGATTATATCGCTGTGTTTAAAGGAAATTGGAATTATAAATTTATGGCAAGCAAAAGTATAAAATATATGCTAGCACTATGAATAAAGGAAGCGTTAAAAAATTTTAA
>DYSI01000071.1 GCA_020718275.1 Draconibacterium orientale | reverse complement strand
AAAAAAATATAAAGTTATGTGTTTAAGTATTCCTGCAAAAGTCATTAAAATTGAAGGCCAAATGGCCATTGTATCTGTTGGTGGATCCACCTACAACGCTAGCTTGCAAATGCTAGATGATGTGGAGGAGGGTGATTATATCTTATTGCATACTGGATTTGCAATACAAAAATTGGAGGAGGAAGAAGCCTTAGAATCCATAAAAGCTTTTGAAGAATTTGCGTCGCTAAACGAATTGATGGATGAAGAAGAGCAGGCTTTTCGAAATCAAACTGATGAAGTTAAATAGGTATGAAATACATCGACGAATATCGGGATAAAGCAAAAGTGTTGCAACTGCTGCAATTGATTAAGGAGGAAGACGCAAAGTCAATCCGCATCATGGAGGTTTGTGGAGGTCATACCATGAGTATTCATAAATTCGGGATTCCTAGCTTGCTGCCCTCACATATTCAGTTGGTTAGCGGCCCTGGTTGTCCAGTTTGTGTTACTGATCGAAAATATATTGATCAAGCAATTGCTTATGCGCGTATGCCCAATACTATTATTACCACTTATGGAGATTTGATACGAGTGCCTGGTTCTAGTTCTTCCTTAGAAAAGGAGAGATCAAATGGGCGAGATATTAGAATTGTCTATTCGGTTTTGGATGCTCATAAAATTGCAATCGAAAATCCATCTCGAAACATTATTTTTTTAGGAATAGGTTTTGAAACCACCACGCCAAGTTCAGCTTTCGGAATCTTAAATGCTGCCGAAATGGGTCTTCATAATTTTTTTGTTTTTAGCGCGCATAAACTTATGCCACCGGCCATGAAAGCCTTAATTGATGAACAAGTAAACATTGATGCCTATCTTGGTCCAGGCCATGTTAGTGCTATTGCTGGAACTCAGATGTATGATTTTATTCCTTCACAATACCATTTGGGGGTTGTAGTTTCAGGTTTTGAACCAACGGATATTCTAACTTCAATTTTAATGTTGGTAAAACAATTAAATTCTGGGCAGGCAAAAGTGGAAATTCAATACAAAAGAGCAGTGAAAAGGGAAGGAAATATAATCGCTAAAGCAGCTATTGAAAAGGTTTTTGAAACTAGAGACGATTGGTGGCGAGGATTGGGAATACTGAAAAATAGTGGTTTGAAAATTAAGGAGTCGTTTGAGCAATTCGACGCTGAAAAAGCTTTTGAGGTGGAGGTGGAGCCAACTCGCCAAGACAGCGCTTGCATTTGTGGCGCGATACTCAAAGGTATTGCTTCTCCTTCGGATTGCAAACTATTTGCTAGAGCGTGTAATCCTGAAAACCCCATTGGTGCTTGCATGGTTTCTAATGAAGGTGCTTGCCATGCCTTTTATCGATATGGACAATAAAAAATGAATTTATGAAATTAGATGCTATAAAACTAGGTCACGGAAGTGGAGGAAAGCTAAGTCATGATTTAATAGATCAACTGTTTATGCAGTATTTTAAAAATGATTTGCTGCTCTTGCAAGGTGATTCTGCGGTTTTAAATATTGAATCCCAACTACTTAGTTTTACCACTGATTCGTTTGTGGTTGATCCTCTATTTTTTCCTGGTGGTGATATTGGTAAAATTGCTGTAGCTGGTACCGTTAATGATTTAGCAGTTTCTGGGGCTATTCCCAAATATCTTAGTGCTGCTTTTATTATCGAAGAGGGTTTGAATTATGATCTTTTGGAACGAGTGGTTATTAGTATGGCTAATGAAGCTCAAAAGGCTGGTGTAATGATTGTAACTGGTGATACTAAGGTAGTTGCAAAAGGTCAATGTGATAAGCTTTTTATAAATACTTCGGGCATTGGGGTCATGAACGAACAGAATGCCTCCATCAGTTCAGGAAGTAACATTAAGGTAGGAGATAAAATTATTATCAACGGAAGTATAGGCGATCATGGAATGAGTATTATGGCTGCTCGCAACGAACTGAATCTCTCTGCCAACATTGAATCAGATTGTGCTTGCCTTAACGCCATGATTCATAAAGTATTGAGCAATGTATCCACGGTTAAATTTATGCGTGATGCCACGCGTGGTGGCTTGTCAACTGTATTGGCAGAACTAGCAAATAAAAATCTTTTTGGATTGGAAGTGAGCGAAGAAGATGTTCCAGTGAAGGAGATGGTTAGAGGAATGTGCGAATTGCTCGGTTTTGACCCATTTTATGTGGCCAACGAAGGTAAATTGGTATTGGTGGTGGCACCTGAGGATGCTCAGACGGTGGTTGAACTAATGCAAGAATTTGAAGAAGGAAAACAGTCCGCTATCATTGGTGAAATCACCGCTGACCATATTGGAAAAGGATGGATAAAAACTCCATTTGGTGGAAAAAGAATGATCGATATGCTCTCTGGCGAACAATTACCTAGAATTTGTTAAGGTACGGAAAATAAAAATCTATACCTCTATAATTTAATTACTTTACGAGACCAGTTACTTGATTTTTCATTTACTTGTACATTATAAACCCCTGCATTAAGACTGTTAATTGCAATTTTAACACGGTGTTTTCCATTGGCGAAGGATGCTTCTTCAAAGCCCGCAACTATTTTACCTTGCGCGTCTGTTATTCGAATGGAAATTGCTTCTGATTTTGATAATTCAAACTCAACTATAATTTGATCACTGCTCGGATTTGGAAAAAGTGAAAAATATAACTTATTACTTTGCTCACCTACTGAAGTTTCATCCATCAAAGGGGGGAAAATAATATAATCGATCCAAGCACAATCACTGCCTTCCGAATCGTAGCTGCTTTTGGAATAAGTCCATCTAACGGTCTGAGCTCCTGTGTCTAATGCAAATGATTCTCTCTTCCAATCAACTTCACCTTTCCAGCGTTTTTGGCTTATATTGTTGGTCGAAAATTCTAAATAATCGTAAAAAGTATTCCCACCATCTTCGCACGAAACCTTGAGGTAGAAGGAAATACTATCGGCTTGTTGCACTTTTAAGTCTAAAAACATACTGGATGTTTTATTGTGATCTGTTGCCGATAAACCCGATTTTGCGGACGAGTTACCATCATAAAACTGATTGAAATCAATAATCCAAGGATAATTACCAGCAGATTGCCAATTGTATTTGGTAAAATCACCAGTGTCAAAATTCTCCTCTGCAATTCCTACTCTAAGGGTCTTTGTTTGACTAACAAAATAAAAATTTCGCTGGGCTAAAAAGTTGAAATCCAATGAAGTACCAATAGGACAATTGACAGAAATAAGGGCTGTAAAGCTAAATTCTACATCGTTGTTAGTAGTTAATAATCCAAAACTTTGGTAATTAACCGAAAAACTTAAATACGGAGAATTACACATTAGGCTACCAAAAATGCTGTCCAAATTTGCATGACCTTGGTTTAATACTTTGAATTTCAATTGAATACTTTCACCAGGATCAGGTGTGCCATTGCCGTTGCCACCTATTTCGTGTTGACTAGTTACGCTAACCGCTAAAGCTGGTGCATTGATGGTCAGCGAAAGATTGTAATTCCAGTTGTTGTTATTCAAGTCGGTGATATTTAGACTTATAGGAATTTGTGTTTGATCAATTATCGCTTGACTTGCAGAAACGCTAAAGGCAGTATTGGCATTCAGGGTGTCGTTGCTTAGGATAGTTCCAAAATTTTCGAGACTATCAGAAAAGGTTAGGAGTGGTGAATTACTTGAAATAGTAGCACTTACACCTTGAGCATTAACAAGCCCGTGATTAGTTAGACTCAAACTTAGAAAGCTATTTTCGCCATATTCTAGACTATGCGAATTATTACTCAAGCTATCATTGACCGAAAAATTAAGTTGGTTAATCAAGGGTAAACTGCCAGGAATAACTGGGATTTTGGTAACATACGGGATTTTATTATAAGCAATAACCACCAGATCAACGGAATCTAGGTTGGTTAGATTGTTAAAATTGAGATTTGCAAGATTATTTATAACAATTGATTTGGCTATTATGGTATCGTTTTTTGATAGGCATACAAGCGCGCCATTGGTATTAACCGTTACCGACATGGATGAAGTACCTAATAATAAAGTATTTGAATGACTCACCGCCAAAAGGGAAGGAGTATTAGTACGAACCATTATGCTAGGATCACCAAAAATAGTCCAAGTATCGGTCATGCTTGCTCCGGCAGTTCCATAAGTGTCGTTCATTTGCATACAACCATTGATTGAAAGGGCACCAAACGTTCGTTTAATATTGGTGGAATCAGTTTCAATTAGAAGTTCAACCATCGCATCCATTCCCTCCATCGGTGGATTCCAACTTTGATTAATTGTGGACATAAGTGTAGCAACTGCGCCAATGGGATTGCCATTGTTTTGCGAACGCAACCAATATTCGGCAAAACATGTATTACCTACAAATTCACCATTTACACAAGCCACCGACCAAATAAATGGGAGTTTATTAACATTACTTAACGCGCTAATATTGGAGCTTGAAAAACCAGATGTACCAAAAGAACTGTTACTTCCATGGCCTGTATAAAGAATAATCCCTGAACCATCATTAATAGCGCCACTTACCATTGTTGCAGTTGGATTTCCAGCCGCGTCATTTCCTCCTTGGGTGCCATCGAAAAATTGATAATGGGAATTATAAGTATAGGTACTTAGTTGAGATTGAAGGCCTTGTATATGCTGATAGTCGTACTCATTATCATCGCCAGGACCTTGGTTTGAAGCAATACCTATTGACTTTGGCATTTGGGTAGCGTTAGTATCTATGTTTAATTCGTAGTTTAAGGTACGAGCTACCTGTGTCTGCACATCCGCAACGGATTCTGCCGAAAAACGTCCAACAATAAGCTCAGAGTAGGAGTCGTTCCCTGCTAAATAACCATAGTAATTATCGGAAGCAGCGCTTGATGAATTATATGGAGTGATATGTTGTGCATCTCCAACCAATAAAACAAAACTAATTCCAGTAGAGTCATATTCATTTTGGATGTAGTTTTTTATTGCGGTACTACTGTTGCCAATACTTTGAATGCTAACCATCTTAACATTTCTTCCACTTCTAATTTTCCATGAAATAAAATCGTGCATGGCAGACATATAGGCTTGGTTGGCAATGATTAACATGGGGCCATTCTCTGCTAATGGCGTGTATTTTACAGGCTTGAAATTGATGAATTGTGATTGGTAAATGGAAGAAAATTCGTCATCATAAATGCTTTTTGTGACCTTGCGGTGAAAGATATTTTGGGATACTCCAGCTGTTTCAGATACTTTAATTCTAACGCTATGATAAACTCTCAGAATGTGAGTGACGGGATTGTATTGAAATGGATAAAAAATGATGCTCTGTCCGCGGTAATCTCTTAGAATATATGGCGAAGATAATTCAGCAATTTTGCCTGGGTAGAATTTATTGCTGGTATAGTTTGCGGAGAATTCATAGGGTACGTTTTGGGGGTTGATATCGCGCGTTAAATTCCCTTTTGAAGGAGCAAGATAATAGTTTGGATAGTCGGTAAAATTACTGTTGATAATTTCAATTTTTGTATTCACTGTATCACCTATAATAATGGCTTCAGAATATTTTAGCACCTCGGGCGCTCCTTTTTCAAGGGTTGGATAAGCTCCTTTGCAAACTAAATGCGAATAGTGCTTTTGTGCTATTATCTCCTTTTTGCTGCTGAAATGATTTACTTTTAAAATAATCTCCGTTTCTCCATGTTGAGAATTAACTAGGTGAGTATTGATTGCGGCTTCATTGGGTTGAGCTAGTTGAGCGCTTAAATAGCTTGTAAAGAAAAAAGTAAGAATTATTAGATAGAGAATTTTCATAGGGGTAAAATAAAATTAATGGTGGTGTAAAAAACCAATAAACAATATATTGACGGCTTTCGCTACTTGTCATTCGAATACAAAATAAATAATAATTTTAATATGAAATGCGTTAATTCTATATTGGAGATGCTATTAAAAATCATGGTGGCACTTTGGTCAGTTCGTGTAACAGAACGACCTAAAACGAATTTTCGATTTAATTAAAGTACCTCAAATGAAGAATAAAAATGCAAATAAAGCATAGTTATTTTTTAAAAACTATTACTTTTGCCAATCCAAAAATTACCAATAATTTCAGTGATTACAAGCAACTTGATAAAATAAATTTAAATTGAACGGGCTATATGAGCAATAATATTGAAAATGAAATTAGCCATATTGGCACAATCGAGCGAATTCAAAATTCGATTATTTACGTGCGAATCATATCCACTGCATCTTGTGTTTCATGCTCTGCCAACGGTAGTTGTAGTGCATCAGACCTTGAAGAAAAAATTATAGAAGTATCTGAGCCTAAAAATCATACTTATTCCATTGGAGAAACTGTTTTTGTCACACTACAACAGTCTGCTGGTACTCAAGCGGTCTTGTTAGGCTATGTTTATCCGCTGATAGTTTTAGTGACCGCGGTGATGATATTTTTAAAAGTGATTGATAATCAAGGAGTAGCAGGCTTACTTTCTCTATTGACCTTAGGGCCATATTATTTGATTTTATATCTTACAAGGAAAAAACAACAAAGATATTTTTCCTTTAAGATAAAGTAAATCAAGGTATTAGAATATTTTTCAGGACGAGATGCTGGGTTTTGCTAGTTTTTATTTCAAATTTAGAATAGGTCTAAACAGTTTATTATTAGACTAGTAACTAGTCATTTGCAATATATATATAATTAGGCTGCATTTGAATTTAATTTTTAAAGTAATGAATATCAGATGTTTATAATTTAATATTTCAAGTTAAAAGACTATCTAAAATCAGTATTTGTAATCAACTTGTTTTTACTTTTGCATCGCACAATTTGATTGATAATCTTAAAAGTTTAACAGTGGATAGTTCGATAATTAATGCAATTTTAACAATGTCTGCGATAGGCGTTGTATCAGCAATAGTACTTTACTTCATTGCTCAAAAATTTAAAGTAATAGAAGATCCCCGAATTGATTTAGTAGAAGAAGCATTACCCAAAGCCAATTGTGGTGGTTGTGGTTATGCAGGTTGCCGTGCTTTTGCCGAAGGAATGGTAAAAGCAGGTACTATGGAAGGTTTCTTTTGCCCAGTTGGTGGAAACGATTTGATGAAAAGCCTCGGCCCACTTTTGGGTTTAATACCTG
>DYSI01000070.1 GCA_020718275.1 Draconibacterium orientale | reverse complement strand
CCAGGGACCAATTGATTATGAGTCAACTACTCTAACCGACTGAGCTATAGGCCCTCATTTATGAAACTCATTTTGAGTTGAAAAATGGTTTGCAAAACTAAACAATAAAACTTTTGAATCAACACTAAAATGATAATTTTGTCGGCTTAAATAATTCCTATGATTAAAAACATCTTTTTCGATTTGGGTGGAGTGCTGTTAAATATTGATTTTGAGCGTACTGCCAACGAATTTAAGAAACTTGGCGTCCTTAATTTCGACCAGCTTTATTCCAAAGCCACCCAGCAAAAACTATTTGTTGAACTCGAAACAGGACATCTCAGCCCTCACAATTTTAGAGATGAAATCCGAAAACTGAGTCGTCTAGATCTTACCGATGCGCAAATAGATTTTGCATGGAATGCCATTATCCTTGATTTTCCAGCCGACCGCCTCAAACTTTTGCAGGTGATTAGCCAACATTATCGCTGTTTCTTATTGTCAAATACCAATCTTATTCACTACGATGTTTATCAGGAAGATTTGCGTATAAATCATCATATCAATGGGTTGGAAGTGCTATTCGAGAAAGTATATTTTTCACATGCGATAGGATTGCGTAAGCCAGATCCTGCGATTTACGATTTTTGCATGGCCGACAGTGGTTTGCAAGCCCACGAAACGCTTTTTATTGATGACTCGATGGCTAATCTGCTCTCAGCTCAAAAGCTGCATTGGCATACCTTGCACATTGATTTAGACAAAAACCAAAGTATCGCTGATTATTTTTTGAATGGAAAACTCCTTGCCGAATGAAAAATAATGTCCTCTTAGATATTAATTATACCTCTTCGCAAAAGTTCTTTGACGAAAATTCATTTCAATTTTGGAAAGAGGAAGAAGCGCCAATTATTGTGGCGGTCGGTATTCGCTCGCCCGAAAATATTGGCGGCCTTATTAGGCTAAGTTCGGCGCTGTCGTGTCGAGCGTTGTTATTAGCGAATAACGAAACTGAACATAATGTTGCTAAAGTTCGAAGAACAGCAACCACAGGCTTTCGCCAAAACCATTGGCGCTACGTGCCTATAAACGGATGGAAATCGTTGATACCTGATAATTATCAGATTGTTGCTTTGGAAACAAGCAAAGATGCAGTGCCGATTTTTAGTCTTCACTTGCCTAGCAAAATAGCGCTGGTAGTAGGCGATGAGCGCTATGGGGTGGATGTAGAAAATCTTAAACTATGCCAGCAGCAAGTTTTTATTCCCTTGTCGGGACCTGTGAAATCGCTCAATGTGGTGCAAGCTACTTCGATGGCTATGTATGCCGTTTTACAAAACCATTGGGTTCAGAGGCTATAAATCTAATTGCATTTGTAGTGGTTCGTCTCCTTCTAAACTCACTTTGATATCTCCATGTTCGTCGGGGGTAGCTTGTGGTTTTTTTAGGCTTGGCTTTTTTGCTTTCGGACGGCTAACTTTGGCCTTTTTTTCTATTGGCTCTTGCTCAAGCAGGAAGTTGGTAAATATTTCCGATGAAGCGGTTTCTTCTTCATCCTTCGTGTTTTTAAAATCGATCACTGCTAAATCTTTCAATTCTTCCAATTCTTGAGCTTCATCAATTACTTCCAATTCATCTGTTTCATCTAATTCTTCCACTTGTAACAATTCAATTTCAATGGGTGATGAGGAAGTTGTTTCAGTCTCTTTTTCCAATAGATTAATAGCTTTATCCTTTAGTATTTTGGGTTTCGAAGGCTGCTTTTCTGTCAATTTAATGCTGGTTTTTTCTTGCGTTGGCGTATTTGCTTCTGGCAATTCTTCTTCCTCCTCATTGCTGTCGCCTTCGGCTTCTTCTGGAATTTCGATAATATTCATTTTTATTTGGCTGAGCTTGTAATTACTCATGCGTTTGCCTTTGGCTTTATGCCCTTTTTCATCAATAAATTCGACGGCTTCAATGGTTTCTGATTCCTTATTTCGGGGGCCTTCGCTAGGGTCAAAAATCAGGTCGAATTGAATATTATCGGCATCCGAAATATGGATGAGGCTGGATTTGGGATGTTCGTTTAAGATTGATTGATCTTTGTCGCTGGGAATACATTTGAAACGCTTGAGATAATGGTAATTCGTTTCCCCATCAAGGTAAACGGCAGTCCAAATTTGATCAGCATCGAATTTCTTAATTACTAATAAATCATCAGGAAAATGGCTTGATAAATCAAAGCCAGTGGTTCTGAAATTTCCAGAAGCGGTGATAAGTAAAATGAGATTTTCCGCTGCAAAAGCGCCTAGATAATCGCCTCTTTGTTCAGTGTTTAAACGTTTTACGGTGGTGTCGTACCAAATATTCATGGCGCCCAAAGTAGAGACGCCTGACTCTTTGTGATTGATTTTGCTAATCATGTTTTTAGTCAAGATATTCCCTTTGGCGGTGCGTGCTTTAATGGTGAGTTCGCTGAAATCGAAATCGAATTGCAATTTTTTCAACTTAGGTCTAGGACGCAGTTTCACCCTAATAATTTCAGCTTCACCATTAGGATTAGCAGTGAAATACAGCACTTTAGAGTCTTCGCTACCGGCTGTAAGGTCATAGACTTTATCGCGTGTTACCGCAGTTACTGCGAAACGTTTAATAAAGTTATTACCTGCTTTTCCATCGCGATAAACCATATTATAAATGGTACGGTCGTCATTGCGTTTGAGTATGCCAACATAGATAATGTCTTTGCCAATAAAAGTTTTATCAGCAACTTTACAAACCATAAAACTACCATTGTCTCGAAAGACAATCACGTCGTCTAAATCGGAGCAATCGGTCACAAATTCATCTTTACGGAGGCTAGTTCCAACGAATCCTTCTTCGCGATTTACATAGAGTTTTACGTTATTAACTGCCACTGCTGCTGCATTGATATTATCGAAGTTTCGTAACTCGGTTTTACGTTCGCGGCCTTTGCCATACTTGTCTTTGATGTGTTGAAAATAGTCGATGGCAAATTGAATTAGATGAGCCAAATGATGTTCTACTTCGGCTATTTCGTCTTCAAGACCTTTGAGGTATTCATCTGCCTTAAACTCATTATATTTGGAGATTCTTTTGATTTTTATTTCGGTCAAGCGCTCAATATCTTCATGTGTTATTTCTCTGTTAAACAGGTGTTTATAAGGAATAAATGCTTGGTCAATAATGATGATGGCTTGTTCAAAACTCTCAGCTTCTTCAATTTGGCGGTAGAGTCGTTCGCGGATAAATATTTTTTCGAGGGACGAAAAATGCCATTTTTCCATCAGCTCTGCTTTTCTGATTTGGAGTTCTAATTCGAGCAGTTTTATCGTTTGATCGGTAGAAATTCTCAACATTTCTTTCATGCCAAGAAACATTGGTTTTCCTTGGTAAATAACTGTTGAGTTAGGCGAGATGGACTCTTCGCAGCTTGTAAAAGCATAAAGGGCATCAATGGTTTGATCTGGGGAAACTTGAGAACCTAAGTGGATCAGAATTTCTACATTTTCAGCCGTATTATCCTCAATCTTACGAATTTTAATTTTGCCTTTATCGTTGGCACTAATGATTGATTCAATCAGATTTCCGGTATTGGTAACTGGAGGTATTTCTGTGATTACCAATGTTTTATTATCTTTTTTGGTAATTTTAGCGCGCACTCTAACACGGCTACCTCTAATCCCATCGTTATATTTTGAAACATCCGCAAGTCCACCAGTGAGGAAATCGGGGAATAATTCAAAATCTTCTTCTTTCAAATAATGGATGGAAGCATCTATCAATTCGTTGAAGTTGTGGGGCAATATTTTGGAGGCCATTCCCACGGCAATTCCTTCAATTCCCATAACCAGAAGCATGGGAAATTTCACTGGAAGCACTTCGGGTTCGTTATTACGACCGTCATAGGAGAGATTCCAAATAGTTGTTTTAGGATTGAAGACCACCTCATTAGCAAATTTACTCAAGCGTGCTTCGATGTATCGAGGCGCAGCGGCACTATCGCCAGTGAGTACATTACCCCAGTTTCCTTGCGTATCGATTAGTAGTTCTCGTTGGCCTAATTGTACCAAAGCATCGCCAATGGAACGGTCGCCATGTGGATGATATTTCATGGTATGACCGATGATATTCGCTACTTTATTGTAACGACCGTCATCCATCTCACGCATGGAATGTAGCAAGCGCCTTTGAACTGGTTTGAAACCATCGCGCAAATCAGGAACTGCTCGCTCCAAAATCACATAGGAGGCATAATCGAGAAACCAGTTCTCGTACAAGCCTGTTAAACTGATGGTGGTTAACAAACTACTCGATTGGCTGTTCGGTTTTTCCTCTCCAATATTCTGTTCTATCTCCTCAGAGTTAATGTTTTCATCCATATTCCTTTGCTATTTTCTAAACCGTAACAAAAATAATTCAATAATTAAAAAGGAAAGCGCAGCTATAACAAATAATTTCCACAAGCTTGTTCCGTCATTTCGATGGGCAATCAGTTGGTCGATGTTGCCTTGACTATTTTGTATTAATTTAATATTATTCAAGTGTTTATCCTTTAGAATTTGATTTATTTCTTCATAGCTGTAATGACTTAAATAGGATTCTTTTCTGTCGAAATTAAAGGCTAAAAGGCTGTGGATGCTGGTATTAAACAGAAGTTGATAGATTCCTTCTTTTTGTGGTTTTTGCTCAAAACTTAAGAACACTTTTCGATCATGAATATTTGATTGGGGGATAAAAGTGGCTGAATCGTTGAGCGGTTTTAGATGAATCTCATTTTCGGAGAGGTCTGTTTTGAGCTTAAAAACTGTTTTTTCGGATTGTCCTAACTGATAATAAAGCGGACGATCTGCTTGCAATTGGCTGAGTAAATTATACATAATAGGGACAAAAACAGCATGAGTAGAAAAATTACTCATTCTTCGTTCGAAACCAGTGTAGAAGCAATAGACATTTCCAGCTTCGATTTGGTTTTTGATTAAAATAGGCAGTGTTGCATCATCTTTAATCAGTGTGATTGCGCTGCTGGAGTTTGGTGATGAGAGAAAACGTTGACGGAAGTATGGCATGTCAATATTGGTTTGCCTTTGAATTTTCGCGTCTACGTCAAAGATATTTTTGAGTTCATTGCTTTGTATATCAATTTTTTCCATCTTACGATTCACAGAATCTCTTCCGATAATAGTTGGCAGCGAAAGGGTTTTGAGCAATTGGTTTAAGGGTTCATAAGGCGATTCGATAGAGGGAATAATGATTAAGTTACCTCCATTTTGCACATATTTTCGGAGTTCGTTGGTCATTCCCGAAGGATAATTTTCAAGGCCGTTGAGTATTATGCTTGCAAAATGATCGAATTGGCTAAAATCTACTTGTTTTTCGTTCATCTCAACTGGCTTGAACAAGGAGTCGCTACTCATGTATAACTTCAGGTCAGTATTGGATTTGTCGGATACAATATTCAGAATATCAATAGATTGCTGAATATTGAGGGAAAAATAGAAATGATCGTCGTACACCACAGGATAATCTTGCAACTCAATGCTAGCGCTATAAAAACCGGCAGTGTCGAGGTTAAAAAGGAAAGCGTTTTGAGTATGACTCATAGCCGGAATGCTGGTGGTAAGTACTGCTTTCTGTTTTCCGTTGATGCGCAGGCTCAGCGGTAAATCCACTAGATCAACGTCCGATTGATTTTGAACGTCAAAGAAAACTTGAATCGCTTGTTTAGGTTGCAGAAGGGGCGCTTCAATCCATACACTATCGATAAATAGGTTGCCCTGATTAGCGGCAATAAGCGGGATTAAGTATGTTTCGTTTATAGAATCTGACTTCCATTGGTTGATTTGGCTTTGCGATTTCTGAAAGTCGGAAATAAGGTAGAGGCTTTGTGGTTCGGAAATATTTGAAAAATTATGTAGTAAATTACTAATGAGTGAAAAGTCTAAAACCGATTGTTGAATGTCCAGATTTTGTAATTGTTCAAGAAAAATATCTCTATTGACAAAGTCCAATGCAAAAAGCGATTGTTGGTTGCTAAGCAATCTAAATTCATCGGTAGGTTTATAGGCCATGGCGATTTCTCTGGCAACTGCTCGGGCTTCTTCCAACAAGCTACCTTCTTCGCCTCGCGCTTGCATGCTAAAGGAATTATCCACAAAAATATTTACCTTATGATGAGCATTTTTTGATATATTTTGGTCGGCGGCAGGGATGTACGGGCCGGCAAAAGCAAACACAAGGCTAGCGAAAAATAGCAGCCGCATGGCAAGCACCAGCCAATGGCGCCATTGCGAATGCCGCTTGCTTTGCAGCTGTATTTCTTTAAGAAATTGGATATTAGTAAAATAGACCTTTTTGAACCTTTTGAAATTGAACAAATGGATAACCAAAGGAATCAATAATGCTAATAATCCATAGAGTATTTCGGGATGATAGAATCGCATACTAGATTTATGGAAAGCGACAAAAATAAGTCATTTTTGCGGATAATTGAAGGATTCTCGCCTGTAAATATAGGGTTGAATTTTGTTTTTCTGTTGCTATAATTTCCGCAAATGAGTCTGAATAGAATAGATAGCTTTATATATTGGAGGACAATTTACCCACCTAATTTATATGAATTTATGAACTGTAAGAAACCGAAAATACTTCCGAAAAAGTTCCTACTGCCCATTTGGAATTATAGCATGTTAGTCGATCGCCATTCCAGTAGTCAAGTTAATTTCTGTTTTATACTCTTCTTTTTGTTCTTCTATTAAAAATAGTTCAAGTTCTTTTTTGTCGTTGAAACCACCAATTTTCTGTCTGTAATTTGCAGAAGTATTCGGATTTTCAATTTCAAGTTTTCTGTTTTTGCTGATTGTCATAAATTCTTGTTCTTGGTCAATTCCTAGAAATCGTCTGTATACTAAATTAGCTGCAATTCCTGTTGTCGAACTACCAGAAAATGGATCTAAAATCCAAGCGTTTGGTTTTGTTGAAGCCAAGATAAGTCTAGTCAAAACTGAGAGAGGTTTTTGTGTCGGGTGTTTACCGCACGATTTTTCCCAAGGTGCTATTGCCGGAAGTTTCCAAACATCTTTCATTTGTTTGTCTCCGTTTAGTTGTTTCATTAGTTCATAAGTAATTAGAATAATATATTGTTGTATTTTGTTGATTGTATTGAAATATTCAG
>DYSI01000069.1 GCA_020718275.1 Draconibacterium orientale | reverse complement strand
ATCATTTTATATCCTTATATTCTAAAAAACTTATCTTTTTCAGATAGCGTCAAAATAACATTACTTTCAAATTCTGATAAAATGCTTTCGATCTTGTCTTGAATAATTGGAACAATATATTGTCCATTGATATGGTTTGCAATATTAAATAGCACTTTCAATTTCTCAATATCAATGAGTTCAATCTTGTCATGAGCAATAAATTTAGGAAAAGTAAGATTTAAACTTGTAATAAAATCAACATAAGCTAAATCAAATGCAGCAATCATAGACTGTTTTCTCCCATTTCCTTGATTGCCGTCTATGTTTCTTATATGAAATTTAATGGGATCTTCTTTTTCATCATATGATAAAAGATATTTTTCACCATATAGCATGTTTGAGTATTTACTAAATGAGTTGTTAAAAATAGATAGCTTCTTATCAAAGTCTTCTAAATTGCTATTTAATTCTTTTTTAATTTTTAAAAGATAATTTTCAATCTCTGTTGTCTCTTCTTCAAGCTTGACAATTTCTTCGAGCATTTTTTCATCACGACCTTTCTTTTCTGCTATTTTTTCAATTTTCTCATTAAGTTTTGTATATTCTGCGAGAGAGCCTGTTCTCGAAAGTTTCTTCATTAGTTCAGAATATTGTTGGGAATAGATACTTCTTTTTTCCGATAAATTACGAATAGACTCTCTATAATCAATAATTTTCGATTCTATGTATTTTGATTCGTTTTTTATCATTTTATTATGAAAACTAACAACTTCGTCAAATGTTTTTTGAAGATCATTGATATACAGTTTTGCTTCTTTATAGAGTAGTTCTAGCATATTTGTATCGCTATCGAAAATGTTTTCTTGGAGTTCATTTAATTTATTAACACTTAACGATTTTTGTAGTTGAGTGTCAGAGATTAGCTTTTCGATCTTGATTAATTCTAGTTGCAATATTTTTAATTCTTTTTCTTCTTCTTCATACTTTTCATCTAGTTGAAATAAATCTCTTGAAATATATAATTTTTCTAGCTCTGCTTTAGTTATTTCTAATATTTGCTTTAAGTCAGTAGCACTAAATCTTGATGACAATGCTGTCTTAGTATTATGCAAACTTTTTAACTTTTGATCTAATTCACTTTTTTGTTGTAAAATGTGTTTATCGCTAAAGCCAAATAAAAATAAATGAATTTTTTCGTAATCAGTATTAGTTGTTGTTGCGTGTAAATATTTTAGTACATTGCTTATTTGTTGTTCATCTTTTCGAATAAACTTAGGCACAAGTTGTCTAAAAGAAGGTTTCATTGCTAAGCTATTAAAAAGTATCCTTTTTAGTTCTGTTTCAAAATCGCCACTTATGCTTATATCATTAATCATGATTTTATCTTCAGATTTAAGTTTTTCTTTATTTATGAAAATCTTTCTTGATATTTTGTATTTATGATTAGTTTGTGGGTCATTAATAATTAATGTAAATATTGGCTGTTCTTTGGATAAAAACTCATATACCTTTTGATTTATAGAGTCTTTAAATTCTTTATCTGCATAAAGTTGTCCTAATTTCCCTGATAGACAAAAATCTATACAACGAATTAATGTTGTTTTTCCTATGTTGTTTGACGAGCCTTGTTGATCGTCACCAACAATTAGGTTTAACCCTTTACAGAAATTAACTTCTCTAACAATTGTATTTGTTTGGGTTGTAATAGTTAATTTTTCTATGAACATTTAATGATATATCCATCTTTAGTGTTATTTATAGATCCTATTAGAAACAACCAGTCAAGAGTCATCATGAATCTTTTAAAATCTGTCTTATATTCTTGGTTAAACGACTCATACAAATCCATTAAAGTAAATTTAATATTTTTATTAGTCAAATGCTTTAACAGCATAGCACCTAAAAAATATAGGCTTTTTTGAGGAAATCTTTCAGTAATTATCATGACTTCACCTTTGGCGGTTTTTCAAATATTTTACATCTAGCAAATACATAAAAAACAACATAATGAATGCTACTAATATCTTCTAGTTCTAAACTTGAATGATTTTTAAGCTCGGACTCTATATCTAAAATAATTTTTTCGACAAGATCATCCGATACTTGGTTCGGTTTAAAATGAAGCATATACTTGTTTTTTATATGTGATATAAGCTTGATTTCAAAAGCCAAGTCCTGCTCTTCAAATAGACTTATCTTTTCTCTAACAACGCTATAATAATCCATGTAATCATCAAAAAATTTTTTGTATTTTTCAAGTCGATTATGATCTATTTTGCTTTCAATGGTGTAGTCATCTGTATCAGGTTTTTCGGGCTGAGTTTTAGTGATAAAGGATGATATACCCTGTAACACACGCTCGATATTAGAGGCGTGTTTGATAGGATTTAGCTGATGGATTGTGGTTGTAGAGTTATCATCTCGACCAACTTGTTTACCATTACCAATATTGGTTTGAGTTTGAGTGTTATCAAACATTTTTAATGTACATCCCGTCCAGCTTGCTTACCGCTACCAATATTGGTTTGATTCTGTTCTTTAATGTTATTACTATCTTGAATTTTAATAATTTTACCAGCAATAAATAAGCTAATAAGAAGCCCAGCTACGCCACTTAATCCTGTTATCAATACAAACCAGTCATTAGTTACAAGTTCGTGCATACTATTTCATCCTTTTTGCATCATCAATTTTTACATTTTACCCTAAAATCATCTTCTCTATCGTCTTTTTCGCTTGCTCAAGTTCGGCTTTTGCTTCGTGTTGTAGCTGTTTAGCTTTGGCACGAATGGCACGAATATGATCGGCTATTTCGGTTTGCTTTTCGAGAGGTGGGAGGGGGATTTTTATTTGTTTAATTTCATCTAAATTTATATTTGTTTGTACAGCAGGACGAGATAATTTTTGTGTTTGTTTTTTACCAAAGAAAGAATTTAAAAATTCAGATAAATACAAATTAACAACTAAGCTATTAACTTCTATTTTTGCAATCGCTTGATTGATATTTGCTTCTGTTATTTCAGGAACAACAACGGATAAACCAATCGTACCAGCCATAGAAAGTAAAACATTACCTTGTTTTAGCTGGGTACGTTTCAATGTTTGTTCGTGAATTTCTCTTTTGATATAAAGTACGTTATCAAATTCAATAGTGTTATTCTTCAAGTTAGTAACCCTGATAAATGCTACACCATTTGCTGCATCCGTGTAATCATCACCGCCTGATTTTGGGGTAGAACCACTGGCTATTGAATTTATTAAGTTATTTAATTTTATAAGTGGATGTTTTCCATTTATTAAAGCCTGTTCTAATTTTAGATACTCATCTTGATGATAAAAAGGATCAAACCGCCCACCGCTAACTTGCCTAGAATTGCTCATAAAATAGGTTTTTTTGTCGCTTAGTGGTGGCAAGGTAATGCCTAGCTCGTTCAGCAAATAGCCGTCAATACTGGCGAGTAGATTAGCTGCTTGGGTTTCTTTTTGTTTTTTAGCATTGTAAGCTGTTTCAAATATAGAAATGATTTCGGTTTGAATTTCTTTAGGTGGAATAACAATAGGCGTTGGTGATAATTGTTGTAAGTTAATGTTTTTTTGTGCCGCTTGTGGTGCAAGGTTCACTAAGTAATCTTTAACATACTTGAAATAAACATTAAGGTAACGAACATCTACCCATTCATTTTTAGGTGTGATGGTTACTAAGCTGTCAGGAAAGCAAGCAGGATAAGTTAAAATGGCAGTATCACCAATGTTTGCAGCGATGGTAATAATTAGCGTATTGGCTTGAAATAATTTACTAACGGATAGACCCAGTTCATTTAAGGTTTGTGTAAACAGGATTGTATCGTTATTTTCACTTGCTCTAACAATGTCTCCAGTTTGAATAAACGGATAATTGCCATGATAAAATCGTTCATCATTTCTAGGGCGATGTGAAAATCTACCGCGCTGTAAAATAGCAATATCCGATAGTTTTTTAATGGGATAGGCTGTTTCATTTGCAATTTTTAAGCTATTGGATGCGCTATAATAAATAGCATCAAACCGTTCTATTATCTCGCCTCGATTTATCAAAAACACTTTGTTTTTATCACAATCGAGGCTTATTGAAAATTTGCGTCTGTCCCCGCTTCAATGGCTTCTATAAACTGCCTGAGTGCGTGCGTAATATCGGGCAAATCGTTGTGTACAATTTCTTTGCCTGTAGCATCGTAGCCAATCTGTTCAGCAATCGCCATAAAAATAGGGTAGCTAGGTAAGCCTGTTGATTTTTCGCTTTGATAAGCTTCTTCTAGTGTTTCTTTAAGTGCGTTGAGCTTTTCGTTGTATTCATCCGAAATGGCTTGTCGTTTAGCTTTGGTTTCGTCATCTTTGGCTTTAAGCGGCTTTAATAACGATTGTTTTTCTTTTTCCCATGCTGTTGCTTTTTCGATCAGTTGATGCGTTTTGACGAGTTTGTTTTGCATTATCTGTTTTATTTTTTTTATGTTCTCTGTTTGTTCTTGTGTATGCTTTTTCAAGAAAATAACCGAACTTTTAACGCCCGCGCCTGTATTAGTAAAGGCTGTTTGAGGCAAAGATACAATGGCAACAATACGGTATTTTTCTTCAATACCATCACGCACATACTGCGAGCTGGAATTAGTCAAAATGCCGTCTGGCACAACCATGGCTAAGTAAGCCTCTTCTTTTAGGAAGTTGTGGCATTGCTCGACAAATAATACTTCAGTGCTTTGGCTTTCTCGCCCAGTAGCCGCATGTTTTCCTTTAATTGCGGCATCGATCCAATTCATTTCTTTTAACGAAAAATCGTAATAAGGGGCTGTATTGGTATCCACCCTCATATAAGCTTTTTCGGATTGTTTAGCGATAGAGCCAAAAGGCGGATTGGTGACGATAAAATCAAAACTATTGGCTTTGAAGCCAGCGTTGCCTGTTGTTTTGGCGATGTGTTCGATATTAAAAAGCCCGTCGAAGGTCACAACGTTGGTATGTCCGTCATCGTGGATAATCATATTCATTTTGGCAACGCGGCTAATTTGGTCGCTAATTTCGATACCAAACAAGTTTTTCTCGGCAAAGCCGTGCCAATGGTTAAAGTGTTCAATGGCTTCTTTGGGGATGCTCACATCATATTCAGCATCGGCTTGCTTACGTACTTTATCTAAACAATACAATAAAAAACCACCACTACCACAAGACGTATCCAATACTCGGCTTTCGTGCGTCATTGGCAATACATCGACGGCAAAATTAACCACATTACGAGGCGTGAAAAACTGCCCAAAGTCACCGCGAAAATAAGTACCTAAAAAAGTTTCAAACGCCTTTCCTTTACTGTCTAAATCGGTTTCTGAAAAGCTGATGCTTTGGAAATACTCAACAATGGTTTTGATGCGTTCTGGTGTTAAGTCAATGGGCTTATTAAAAATTTCAGGATCGAAGCTTTTTCCTTTGTCATAAATAGCAACAATGCGACTTTTGAGTGCATCTAAGTGCGCTACTTCATCTTCATCGCTTTCATTAAAAATTTGAAAGTCGTAAGGCTGTCCTTTTTTGGTGTTTTTTTCGTCCCATACTTTACAGAAAATGAGTTTATCTAACTCATCAAAGGCTTGAGAGGGATTAAGCTCACCGCCTGCCCACAGCGCATCATGTGCCTGTTTAAAGATTCGTGTTAATTCTGCTTCTGTTACTTTTTTAACATCGCTTAACCCGCCTTTGGTATAACGATATTTTTCGACTGACTTTTTACCGTAATTGGGAATGTTTGACAAAGGAACGCGGTGGTTTTTTTCTTTATCGAATTGATAAAACTCTTCGCGGTTTCCCTTGGTAATCCAAATAAACTTAGTTGTTCCTGCTAAAGCATGGGCGTAACTAAAGGCTTGCTCGCTCGCTTGCTTAAATTCTTGCTCCGAAATATCAGCATTTTTGCACTCGACCACAATATAAGGCTGTAAACATGCATCGTCAGCATAGACGACAATATCTGCTTCTTTGGTGCTTACGCCCATTTGAACGGATATAAACTGTTGAATGCGTTTAACTGGGTAGCCATATTCCAGCACCAACTTTAAGAAGGTTTCGGCTTGTACTTGTTCTTCTGGATTGTTGTAGTTACGACGCTTATCCTGATGAATGTAATAAATGTTTTTTTGTTCTTCATCGAAGCGAATTAACTTTTGTGCAATGCCTTGCTGGATTAATGGGTTCATGATTTGTCTCCCTCATTTTCCATAATCATCGCAATGACGGCCATGCGTACCGCAATGCCAAACGTTACTTGGTCAAGAATGACCGACTGCTTACCATCGGCAACATTCGAGGCGATTTCGACACCACGATTAATCGGCCCTGGATGCATCACAATCGCATCGGGCATGGCAAGCTTCATGCGTTCTTCAGTGATGCCGTAGGTTTCAAAATACTCTTGCTCCGATGGCAATCTAGCACTATTCATGCGCTCATTTTGCATACGCAAGGTAATCACCACATCGACATCTTTTAAGCCCGCTTCGATGTCGGTGAAGCAATGTGCGCCCATCGCACTGGCATCGTGAGGTAATAAGGTTTTGGGAGCGACCAGACGAATTTCTTCTGTTTCCAATAAGTTTAAGACCTGAATTTGCGAACGCGCGACACGCGAATGCAAGCTATCACCGACAATGGCGACACGAAGTTGCGAAAAGTCCGCACCCTTAAAATGACGAATGGTGTAAGCATCCAGCAAGCCTTGTGTCGGGTGTGCATGACGACCATCACCCGCATTGAGTACATGTACCTGTGGCGAAACATGACGAGCAAAAAAATGCGCTGCCCCCGACTCGCTATGGCGTACCACGAACATATCCGCTTGCATTGCCTCTAGGTTGTAAATGGTGTCGAGCAGCGACTCACCTTTTTTCGTTGCCGAGGTTGCTACATTGAGGTTAATCACATCTGCACCAAGGCTTTTTTCGGCAATTTCAAAGGTGGTGCGCGTGCGCGTCGAGGCTTCAAAAAACAGGTTAACGATGGTTTTACCCTTTAATAAGGGCTGTTTATGAATTTGGCGTGTCACAGGGTCAATGAATTGATCGGCTCTTTCTAAAATAGCGCGGATATGATGCGGCTTTAAGCCTTCTAAGGTCAGTAAATGTTTAAGCTTGCCAGCTTGCGTTAATTGCAAGTTCGGAGAAGATAGACCGGGATAGCCAAACATAA
>DYSI01000068.1 GCA_020718275.1 Draconibacterium orientale | reverse complement strand
TTCATTGAACAAAAGTAAAATAGATTCCGAAATATTCGTTACGAAAAGTTCGTAATAAAATTACAATCGAGCATCCACAATTTCCTTTGGAAGAATGCTTTTCACATCATAGATGATGGCGCCATTTTTCTTAAAGTCATTAAAATCCAAGGCTTTAAACTCGTCATGCGCAACCGCTAAAACCACGGAATTATATTTTTCAGGATTGTTGATTTCAGAAACAATTGCCACCCCATACTCATGCATAACTTCGGCAGGACTAGCCCAAGGATCGTAAATATCCACATCGATATCGTAATCGCGAAGTTCATGATAAATATCTAAGGCTCTGGTATTTCGTATGTCAGGGCAGTTTTCCTTAAAGGTAATTCCCAGCATCAGCGATTTGGAACCTTTGACTGGTTTGCCAGCTTTAACCATCAATTTCACCATTTCGGTGGCTACATAACTTCCCATAGAATCGTTTAAGCGGCGACCAGCGAGAATTATTTCGGGATGATAACCAACTTCTTGGGCTTTTTGTGCCAAATAAAATGGATCAACGCCGATGCAATGACCGCCAACCAAACCCGGACGGAAAGGCAAGAAATTCCATTTAGTACCGGCCGCTTCTAAAACTTCCAAGGTATCGATTCCCATCAAATTAAAAATTTTGCTAAGTTCGTTAACAAAGGCAATATTGATATCGCGTTGCGAGTTTTCGATAACCTTTGCCGCTTCTGCCACCTTAATAGAAGTTGCCAAATGAGTGCCCGCTTTGATAATTTGGCGGTAGAGCTCATCCACTTCGACCCCGATTTCGGGAGTTGAGCCAGAAGTAACTTTTTTGATGGTGGTTAAGGTATGTACTTTGTCGCCCGGATTGATACGTTCGGGAGAATAGCCAACATAAAAATGCTGATTCATTTTTTTACCGGAAAAACGTTCTAAAACCGGAACGCAATCTTCTTCGGTAGCGCCTGGGTAAACAGTAGATTCATAGATAACGATGTCGCCGTCTTTCAATACTTTACCCACTGTTTCGCTGGCTTTGATGAGTGGGGTTAAATCAGGACGATTGTTTTTATCCGTTGGGGTTGGAACAGCAATAATATATATTTGTACTGGACGAATCTCTTCAATATTGGTAGTATACGACAAATGGATTGCCTCTTTTAAATCCTCGTCGGTGGTTTCAAGAGTAGAATCATGTCCTCTCAACAATTCGTCAATTCGATCTTGCTTAATTTCAAAACCGATGACATTTCTAATTTTGCCAAACTCAACGGCAAGGGGTAATCCAACATACCCTAAACCTATTACTGCAATTGTTTTCATGGTAAAATATTTTAATATTCTAGGCAATCAGCTAGCGATTAATGATTATAAATTAGGCGTATAAAAAACGATAAAAATTGTAGTTGTTTGAATTATATAAGGTGTTATATTTTGATTTTTAATATTCAAATAAGGTGAAGGCTGGGCGCAGCTTCGCCACCTTAGTGACATACAATTTTTGTAACGTACTAATTAGGTGACCCTTAAAACGATTGATAAATATGGTTAAATATTTAACAATTTTATTTTATTTTTCCCACAATAGGAGATATTCATTCTCTTTTTTATTCAAGAGAAAGGTAATAGTCTCCAAGGGATTTAAAATCAAAAAGCTGAGTTTACGTTTAATCATACCCTCCACTTTAGCAATAAGTTTCATTAAATAAGTACTATTCACATTTTCACCAACAATCAGCAAATCAATGATATTAGAATCAATTCCTTTGGCAAAATCACCAACAATGTACACTTGTTGCAAATCGCCCATTTTAACAATAATCTCATCAATCACTTGATCGAGTCCGATATGTTTCAATAAGATACTATGGATTTCGCTGTAAAGCGGGTGGAGTTGATTTGCTTTATAATACTTTTTGTTTCCAACAATTTCTGCTTGAAGAAGACCAGCTTGTTCAAATTTATTCAATTCTACTCGTATGCCATTGGTAGAATCTCCAAACTCAGCTTCTAAATTACGCAAATAGGCGCGCGATTTAGCGTTTAAGAAAAACTTCATTAAGAGCTTTATCCGGGTTTTTGAAGATATTAGTGTTTCAAGCATAGTTCCGCAGTAGTAATTGAGTAACAAAATTACTCAATTTTTTAAATAAAAAACAATAAACAGAAATATTTTTGGCAAATATAAAGTATTTATAGTCCCAATTAACCCGCTTACGATCTCAAGACCGCCAAGACCTAACAATTTGAACTTTAAAAACAGGTAAAAAGTGAGCGTTTTTGTCCTAATATTCACCGCGATTAATTCTTTACTTATTGTATTTTAACTGTTTAATAAATAAAATTGCATTTGAGATCAGCAAAACAAAATGAAAAAACGGATAAAAAAGCATTCTGAATAATGCTATCTATCATCCACTTTGGATAAAAAAAATTAAACAAAATCTGGAATTTACACTTTTAATAATTGAAATAATCCAATTTTAAATCCTATAAATTTGCTATTAGGCGAGAAAGCCACCAATACATTTCGAGTGTTATTGATCATCAGAAAGTAGATCAGGGGGAAATTCCCTCCATTTTTTCCCACCTTTTGAATAATGGAGAAGAAATTTTTTATACCCTGATTACGCAATAGAAATCTACACCAATGTAGAACATCAAAAACCATAAACTACTAATTTACAGTAGTATTAAACTCAGATTCCGCAATAGAAAAAATATGTACATTTATTGAAGGAAATCCTAATGCGTAATCTGGGTTTAATAAACATTCGACCCCAAACTAAAGCATTTTAAACACAAAAGCTCAAGATTAATGTAGTTGAGGGAAGCAAGCATTGAACAACCATCTTTAAGCAAAAAGCGCTGAAAAAAAAAGAATTGAAAAGCGTTTCAATTACACCTCTCGTTGGATAAGAATATTCAAAAACTGATAAATTTCCTGCTTATCTGCTTCAGGGCGATCGATTTCGTGAAGAATCAGCTGTGATTGGTCATGCAGTTCTTTGATTTTTTGCTCGGTGATATCGCGAATATTAAGCTGAGCATAACAATCCATAACGCGTCGAATTTTCTCCTCCGGATTGTTAGCCGCAAAAGCGTGATCCAGTGATTGTTTCATAGCATTGTCTGCTCGTTGATAAGCGGTAAGGTACAAAAAAGTCTTCTTATTGGTAATAATATCGTTTCCAATAGGCTTACCAAACACATCTACATCGCCAAAAGCATCTAAGAAATCGTCCCTCAGTTGAAACGCTAGACCGATGAAAATACCAAAATCATAAATTTTCTGCGCTTGTAGGGGCGAAGTTCTTGAGACAATAGCGCCAACCTTTAAGGCCGCAGCAATAAGGACGGCGGTTTTAAGTCGGATCATTTCCATATAATCCTCAATAGAAACCACGGGCTGCTTTTCGTAATTCATATCGTATTGCTGACCTTCGCAAACCTCTTTTGCAGTTTGATTGAAAAGCCTTAACACCTCCACCAAAATATCGGGATTGGTTTTGGTAACATACTCATACGCAATAACGAACATGGTATCACCAGATAAAATGGCGGTATTGGCATCCCATTTTTTAAACACCGAAGGCAATCCTCTTCTCAGGTCAGATTGATCCATGATGTCATCATGCAAGAGTGTGAAATTATGAAATATTTCGAGCCCAATTGCGGGGTTTTCAACTTCTTTAAAATTGCCACCAAAAAGCGAACAAGCCATAAAGCTTAACAAAGGCCGCAAACGCTTTCCACCTTGAGATAATGAATATTGAATAGGCGCATACAATTCGCTGGGCGTGGACAAGTAATTGCGAGTGTCAAAAAGATCGCTTACTTTATCTTGCAATTCCTTTACAGTGTGCATAGTGTGGTTTTAATGCTGCAAAGATAAATATTTTGTCTTAGGATATAATTTCATTTTTTTCAAAAACAATCCTTATTAGTTTTAGAAAACCTAAAAAAACCAATATGGTCGACATAAAATCAGCTCGTGAATAAAAAGCAAATAATCCAACACTAGGTCGCCAAAACGTAAAATGCAGGCCTTTGTTAGTTTGAGCTATTTTATCAGACAACAGTAATCATAAAAGCAAGTCTTAGTTTGAAATTAAGCCATTTACGAAATCCATGTTAATGCAAAATGATCCTTTAGAAACGCTAAAAATGCGATAGTGAAATCATGATTTGCCATGAAAAAATCACGGGAATTTTTTAGAGAAGTTCAATTATCTAAATTGTTTTTAACATAGAATAAATGAATTAACCACAACGTTATAACATAGTTTTATCTAATTTTGCAGCGATTTATTAAGTCATCATGCGTAAAATCCTTTTCATTCTTTTTGGGTTATTCGAGTTTTTGAACCTGTTTGGCACTCATAATCGAGCAGGCGAAATTACCTATCGATATATATCAGGATTAACCTACGAGTTTGAGATTGTAACCTACACCAATAGTGCGCCTTACGCAGCTGACCGACCAAGTTTAGATATTAATTGGGGCGACGGCACTAGTTCCACCCTAAATCGATATCTCACGATCATGCTTCCCAATATTACCAAAGAAAATCATTATAAAGGAGTTCATACTTTCAGTGGACAAGGCAGCTATGTGATTAGTATGGAAGACCCCAACCGAAATTATGGAGTTGTAAATATACCAAACTCCATCAACATTCCATTTTATATCGAAACTCACCTTAATATAAGTCCATTTATTGGAATCAACAATTCACCAGTTTTACTAAATGCGCCTATCGATAATGGCTGCACTGGCAATCCATTTTTGCATAATCCTGCTGCCTATGATCCTGATGGGGATAGTTTGGCTTACGAACTTGTTAATTGCAAAGGTGACAATGGAAACAACATCATCGGCTATTCCATTCCTGCCTATACCCAAAGCTTTTCGATAAATCCTATCACAGGCACGCTAAGTTGGATTAATCCCGTTTTAATTGGCGAGTACAATGTTGCTTTTCTAATTAAGGAGTATCGCAATGGATTTTTGATAGGGAGTGTCATGCGTGATATGCAAATCACGATAGCCTCCTGCAACAATCACCCGCCACAAATCGAGAGTCTGAGCGACACCTGCGTAGAAGTAGGGCAAAATCTACATTTGCTCATCAAGGCCAATGATATTGATAATGATCGCATTACCCTCACTGGCGATGGGGGGCCACTCCAATTACAAAATAGTCCAGCTAATTTCCCCTCTGCCAATGCCTTTGGATATGTGCAATCCCATTTTAACTGGACCCCAATTTGTGAACATGTAAAACTGTACCCTTATCAAATGATTTTCAAAGCGACTGATAATGGGAGCACAGTCAATCAGGTTGATATTAAAACCATGTTTATCACCGTGGTAGCGCCAGCTCCAAAGAATTTAATCGCAAAGGCACAAGCTAATCATATCGATTTGCATTGGAATGCAAGCTATTGCACCAATATAAAAGGTTATGATATTTACCGCCATCAATCCTATATCGGATATCACGCTGCTACATGCGAAACCGGAGTGCCTGCTTGGACTGGTTATGTGAAAATTGGAAGCACCACTGGTTTGAACGACACTACTTTTCTCGACAATAATAATGGATATGGTCTAATCCACGGACATGATTATTGCTATATGGTGGTGGCCGTTTTCAATGATGGAGCCGAAAGCTATCCCTCACTCGAGGCTTGTGCCAGCTTAATCAAAGACGTTCCAATCATCACCCATGTCACGGTTGACTCCACAGATATAAATCAAGGAAAAATTACCGTCGTGTGGTCTGAACCAGATTCTCTTGACCTCAATCAAACTCCAGGACCATTCAAATATTTGATTTACCATAATAATTTAGGATTTGGGCAACCGATGAACCTTATCGATTCGCTTGACCAGCTCTCTGATACCATTTTTCAACACCAACAAATCAACACCCAATCGACCACCAATTTCTATCAGGTAGATTTTATTAATAACAGCAGCGGCAATCGCTTTTTGATTGGGAATACACACTTCGCTTCCAATATTTTTATTCAAGCCGACGGACGATCTAATCGGGTAGAATTGTCATGGAATGAATTGGCACCTTGGAATAACTATCGGTATGTGATCTACAAACAAAACCAAAATGGCACTTTCGACAGCATAGCTTATACTTCTAATCAAAACTATACCGACAGTAATTTGGTGAATGGTCAAACCTATTGTTATTTGGTAAAAGGAGTTGGCGAGTATGGTGGAAACGGTTTAATGAAACCACTTCTAAATTGGTCGCAAATAGTTTGCGGAATCCCAGTAGATGATGAAGCGCCCTGTGCTCCTATTTTGCAGGGCACAACGGATTGTATTTCAATCGAAAATCAATTAGTATGGGACAATCCTAACAACCGATGTGCGAGAGATGTGGTGGCTTACAAATTATACTATAAGCCCAATAATAATTCAGATTACACTGTGATTTACAATCCATTAAACTCTGTAGATACGAGTTACTTACATCAAGATATCAGCTCCATTGTAGGTTGCTATTTTGTAACCGCCATCGACTCATTTGCGAATGAATCAGCGGCAAGTAATATGGTTTGCATCGACCTTGATAGCTGCAGGCTTTATCGACTGCCGAATGTTTACACGCCAAATGGCGACGGAATCAATGATTATTTTGTGCCTTATCCTTACGATTTTGTAGAGAAAGTAAATATGCAGATATTTAACCGCTGGGGCTCGTTGGTTTTCAAAACAGAGGATCCAGATATCAATTGGAATGGGGAAGAACTACAAACAAAAAACGAATGCAGTGAGGGCGTTTATTTTTATGTTTGCGAGGTTTTTGAAACTCGACTGAATGGCCTCGAAAAGAGGATCCTCAAAGGAAGCGTGAGTTTGTACCGCTAAAGAATTAATAAATTATAATTTTAATTACCAAAATCAATGTTTACAGGAATAGTAGAAACGATGGGAAAGATAGTGGCGATTGACCGCGACCACAGCAATATCCATTTCACAGTAGAAACCCCTTTGGCTCATGAGTTAAAAGTAGATCAGAGTATGGCACATGATGGAGTTTGCCTTACCGTGGTGAAAGTGTATCCCGACAAAAACCAATACCTAGTAACGGCCATACAAGAAACCCTTGACAAAACCTGCCTACGAGAATGGAAAGTTGGCTATGAGGTAAATTTAGAGCGGAGCATGAGTCTTGGCGAGCGCCTCGACGGGCACATTGTGCAAGGGCATGTGGATCAAACTGCGGAATGTGTGCTTGTGGAAGAAACCGACGGAAGTTGGAAATACACCTTCCAATATGACGCTTCCAAAAGTAATATCACCGTTGAAAAAGGATCCATTTCTGTTAACGGAACCAGTCTAACAGTTGTAGATTCCATGGCTAGTCAGTTTTCGGTAGCCATAATCCCCTTCACTTACGAACATACCAATTTCCATAATTTCAAAAAAGGAACCATCGTAAATTTAGAATTTGATGTATTTGGAAAATACGTTGCGCGTTTACTAGCGCAGCATTTACAAGCTAAAGGGCTAAGCTAAAGCATCCATTTCAAGAAA
>DYSI01000067.1 GCA_020718275.1 Draconibacterium orientale | reverse complement strand
GTAAAACTCGAAAAATAACCAGCCAAGGATAATTATTCCTGCCCAAATATTGAAAACTAGCGTGAGATTGAAATATTGATAATTGCTACCCATTACCATAATACCTCCTCCAATTCCTAAATCAAGAAAAGTAAGCAGGGTAGAATTGGCAGTCCCTCTTCTTTGAGGCGTAATAATATTGTTAACCATCGCTTGAAATGTAGGAAAAACTATTCCATTTGCAAAACCTAAAATGGCTGCGGAAGCATATATCCCAACTAAGGTTTTGATATTGGTCAACACCAAAAAGCCTATCACCAACAAAAAAGCTGAAAAAGTAATTATCCGATCAGGACCCTGACGATCGTATATTTTACTGGTAGTCAACCTTGAAATACCAATTCCAATGGCTAATATCAAGAAAAATAATCCGGTTTTTGAGCCCTCGATCTCGCTGATGTAAATGGGGAGGTACGACATTAAACCTCCATAAGGTATTAGCAAGATTAGCAAACCTACTGAAATGGGAATGGCAGATTTTTCATATAATTTCGACCATCTCAAGCGTCTGTCCTCCGACTGGGCAATGAATTTTGGATATTTTACTGTTAAAGCAAACAGCAAGCCCATGAAACTTAGAATGCTGGCAATATAAAACATGCTTGTAAAATTGAATTGCTCATAAATCCAAATGCCAATGAGTGGACCGATAGCCATTGCTAATGTCATTGATAGACCAAAAATTCCAATGCCTTCGCCACGTCTTTTCGGAGGTATAATGTCAATAACAATGGTTGAATTGGAAACAGTAATCATCCCCCAAATAATGCCATGCGTAAAACGGAGTAGGAGCATGGCAGCAAAACTTAACGCTAGTGGATAGATAGAGGCTAAATAATGAACTGAACAGTAGAAATGCTATGAGAATCACCCACTTACGCCCAAAATTATCTAAGGTATAGCCAACCAATGGTCGCACTAAAACGGCTGCAAAGGTGTAAATGGAAAGTAATAAGCCAATATTGGAAACTGATAAATTTAGCTCGGTTTTAAAATAAATTGGCAAACTCGAGATTTAAAAATAAAAAGCAGTGGCCATCAATAAATTAGCAAGCGAAAATTGAACAAAATTAGCGGTGTAGAGTTTTTGATCCTAATGCTTTGGCATGTTTAAAAAATAAAATATAGGTTAATGGTATTTTAAGGTGTTTTAATAGATAGTTTTACTGTAATTAATAATTTTAACGATTCCGAATTTGAATTTCGATTCCAAACGTTTTGTCAAATAACTATTCAAACTCAAAATTGAAATTTTGATTGTTGAAATGGTATCCTCATTTATTTAAGTTTCAATTTATTAACAGAGTGCAAATGTTGCTTTTAAAAAAAGTATTCTCAACTTTTATTTTCAGTTAAAAATATTGCCTATAAAACAAAAACCTATCAAAAATAAGGCTGATAGGTTCTTGTTTTCAAAAAAGGAAAAATGATTTAGCAACCACCACCGCCCTTTTTCTTTTTAGCTTTTTTCTGAATCACGGGCACAGAGCCACCACTTTGGGCAGGAGCTGCGGATTGGGCTTCGAGGCTTCCTCCTCCTAAGGCTGAACTCATAGCCTTACGATAATCGTACTTCGCAAATTCATCATTTGGCGCTACATCACCTGGTTTTTTAGGACTGATAATTGATTCCGCCCAATAATTGAGCCCGCCTTGCAAAACGTAATTATTTTTATAACCAAGTTGGGTACAAATAAGCCATGCTTGATTGGCGTCCACAGTTCCATTTGAATAGAATACATTGGTCTTAACATCTTGATTTAGAACCTCTTCATTTTCGTTATAAAGCACGTCGGTCAATGGTATGTTGATAGCGCCAGGTAAGTGGTATTTTTTGAAATCACTCTCCGAACGAACATCAATGAGTTGAATAGAAGGGTCTTTCTTCACAATCAAATCCGCAATATCGTCTGATGAAAAATATTGAGAGCCAACGGTCAGCTCACTCAACAATTGCTCAACAGTTAATTTATACGGTTTAGTAGTATTTTCAGGAACAGCTGCAATTACCAATGCCAGCGGAATAAGAAACATGGCTAGCAGGAGCAAAGGATTTATTTCTCTAAGTTTATTCATGGTGCGTTAATTTATTAGAATTATATGTGTTTTGATGAAGACTTTATTAACAACTAATATTTTTCAGCCGGAAATTTCTTTTCAACCCATTCGCCAACCCAGAAAAGGCTAAGCGCTACTAGTACAAAAATGAGTGCAAGAACTCCTTGCGATATTCCAATTACTTCGTTTAGTTTAGGAGAACCAAGAGGCATGGCTTTGTAGAACTCTTCCCATAAAGGATATCCTTCAGCAAAAATTATAATGCCAATAAATAATCCTACAATGAATACCATTGCATCAATTTTTCCAATTACTGCTCCGCAAAGGCTTGTACCAGGGCAAAATCCACCAAGAATAAAACCAGCCCCCATGACCACACCACCAAAAATAGCAGAGTATAGGAAAGTAGGATTTACATATACCGAACTTAAATCAACCCAGCCAAAAAGGCTTAAGAACAATAATCCTAACATAGAAGTTAGTGCGGCGGTAAAAAACACTTTTAAAACAAGCGTGTCATAGCCATAAAAAACTCCTGCCAATCTACGACTTGAAGAGAAACCACTGGATTCAAGCACAAACCCAAAACCAATACCAATTAGAAAAGCAAAGAGGAAATCTGTGCCTTGGGTGATAATTTCATTTACAAATAAAGGTCCCATATCTTATTTTCTTATGTTTTAATTAATTTATTAAATCCAGTTTTTGCGGAAAAAGTAAGCCAAGGCGTAGCCCGTTCCAAAAATTGCCATCATGGTAATAATTCCACCAAGCGATAAAACCGCCATTCCACTCAGAGCCGATCCACTAGTGCAGCCTCTACCAAACTGAGAACCAATGCCAAAAAGAATACCACCTGCTAAGGCAAAAATCAATCGTCGACGTGAAGTAATTTTTGGTGAATGTTCAACTTTTAATTTCAAACGTCCCGCCAAAGCGCCAGAGATAAAGGCTCCGACTAGCACTCCAGCAACTTGAAAAACTAACCACGAAGACATTGGTCCTTCTGGATGCCCTTCGTTATATTCTTTATAGAACTTCGCATTTTCAGCATGTGCTGGAGCTACGGTATTGGTAACTGAAATTACCACACTCTTTAAGGCACCACTCGCACCAAGTCCTCTTCCTGATATAAAGTTGGCGGCTATCAAAACTAATCCTAATAACACTCCACCGAGGTAAGGATTTAAGTGCTTTTCACTTCTCATATTTATATTGTTTAATTGTTAATACGTTTATAATTAATAAAGATAACGACTCATCTGACCGCCATAGGTCATCAGCCAGCGAAGCATAAAACTTCCTAGAAGAATAAGTACCACAGGCACAATTACAGGAATCTTGATTTTTAGAAGTTCCATTATTTCGAGGCCAGCTGGTACAAGTAAACCAAGTACTACCACAAAAATCCAAAATGGAGCAGTTAAATCCCCGCCTAAAAACAATTTGGAGGCTTCAATTTGCACCTCTGTACTTGCTTGAAATCCCATAAGCATGTGTATTATGAAGAATAATTCCACCACAATTACTATTAAATCAATGCGAGCGAAGGTTATACGTTCATGATGGTCTTTTGAAATAAGCATTATTAAGGCTGATCCTGCCGATAATCCAGAGGCTAAAAATAGAGGTCCTAAAATAGAGGTGTTCCAAAGTGGGCGTGCATTGAAAGCGGATAATAAAATACCAGTGTAAATACCTAAAATAACGCCTAAAATGACCATTAACCAAGCCATATGCTTCTTGTAGCCAGCTACAAAAGTTTCGATATCCCGAATCCACTGATATTTCCAATCCCAGTTTGGAAACCATTCTTTAATGTTTAATGCGGCCCAAACCATTGATAAAGGGGTGATTGCCATTAAAGTCCAAGCGCCCCAACTCATGGGCGATTCAATGCGAATGGTGGTGTATAATCGCCAAAAATAAAGCTTGTGGTGCAAATCAAGAAATAAGGCAAAAAGTCCTAAGGATAAAATAATAGGCACTAAAACAGGCGCCTTTTTTACAGCAGCCGGAAATTCATTTTCTTTTCCTAAAAGGTAATATAAACCAGCAAAGAATAATAAGCCTGCTGCTAATCCTCCCAAAAAAAGATACACTGGAATTTCCCATCCCCATGCGTGTAATACAGGATCAATCAAATGATTCATTCTGCCACTTATAATTAATTCTTCTCTCATTTGTATTTTTATGTTTTGAAATTAGATTAAATAATAAACATTGGGTTTTGTACCTGCCTCAGGAGCAAGTACTTTGTATTTTCTGGTAGTTAGCACCTTGGATACAGGACTATTAGGATCGTCAAGATCTCCAAAATACATGCACTTAGTCGGACATACCGAAACACAAGCTGGCTCCATTCCTTTATCAACACGGTGCAAACAGAAAGTACATTTGTCAACATAACCATCAGGATGCGTGAAACGAGCATCATACGGACAACTTTCGATGCAGGCCGAACAGCCAATGCACATATCATGAGTTACCAATACGATTCCTCCTTCGGCATAGTGACTTGCGCCTGTGGGGCAACATCTTACGCATGGTGAATTGTCGCAATGATTACAACGCTCACTTCTGATTTCTGTTTCTAATTTAGGATAAGTGCCATCGGTAACCTCCACAATCCAATCCCTACAATAACCAATAGGAACATTGTTTTCGGTTTGGCACGCCACCACACAGTCACTACAACCTACACACTTCTTGGTGTCAATTGCCATTGCATATCTCATAATAGACCTCCATTCTCTGGTTTATCGGTACGGAAGGTGACAAAATTACCCCTCATCCCTGTGCCGCCCATAATCGGGTCAAGCATTACTTTTGTTATTAACTCTGAATCACTTGCTCCTCGTCCATTTGCCCGGCTTAGCTTATCGTTTTTATGTCCAAACCCATGAACCATGTACACAGAATCCCATCGGATTCGTTCAGTAATGCGCACTTTCACTGGAAAGCTTGAAACTACTCCATCTTGATTTTCTAGCCATACATATTGGTTATTCGATAAACTCCATATTTTAGCTACTTTAGGATTTACCCAAACGGCATTTTCATCCATTAAATCGGTAAGATTAGGATTATTCGCCGTACGACTAAAAGTATGCATGGGGGCTCGACCATAGTTTAATCGGTAAAAACCCTCTGGTGGTTCTGGATGAGGTGTGTATTTTGGTAATGGATCAAATCCTTCGTCTAAAAATGAAGTGGCAAACAATTCAATTTTCCCACTGTTGGTATTGAATTCCATTTCTTCACCTTCTTGCAAATAAAGTAAATATTCACCTTCGTCCATGACTTTAACCCCTAATCGCTTCATCTCTTGCAAAGATGAACCTACCTTATTAAGTTGCCATTCAAGTACTTCTTCAATATCTTTATACTCAAAAAAGGCATCTAAACCCATCTTATGACCTAATTCCTTTGCCATCCACCATCCAGGTTTTGAATCATATTTTGGTGGAGCAGCGGGCTCTCTTAAGGCAATCGTTGGAATACGATGTTTTGAAACTCTAATTTCATCATAGCGCTCTAAGTAAGTACATTCAGGGAGTACAACATCTGCATATCCCGTAATTTCCATCGGCATAGTATCAATAACTACCATGAATTCGAGGTTGTCAATCGCTTTTTTGGTGTTGATGATATTTGGTAGTGTGAAAATTAGATTGGTACCATTAACAATCCAGGCTTTGAATGAACAATCACGAGAGGCGGAAGGAATTGTGGCGTCGCAAACTCCATTAGCTAGGGCAGAATCTGCTAATGTATACTGACCAGGGAAGGCGTCGCGCCATGTTTTTGTTGGTTTTGGATATTCAGGATGTGGAAATCCAGGGATTGAAGTCTCTATTCCAAAATAGAATCCTCCTCTGCGACCCCAACTTCCTAAGAGGGCATTTAAAATAGCTACCGATCGGAGTCGTTGTGTATCATCGCCGTACCATGTAACATGTCGACCAGGGTGAATTATCACCGCAGGCGATGCATTGAACATCTCACGAGCTGTTCGGCGAATTACTTCTGGTTCAATGGTTGTAATGCCGTATGCCCATTCAGGAGTGTATGTTTGAACATGAGCTTTTAGCTGCTCAAATCCCATGGTGTACTTTTCTACATATTCCTTATCGTACCATCCTTCGTTGATTAACACATGTATCCATGATAATAAAAGTGCGATATCAGTGGCTGGTTTAATGGGTAACCAATATTTAGAGTGGCTTGCGGCGGTAGAAAATCGTGGGTCAACGGTGATGATTGTGGCATCACTATCAATGGCATCACTCATTTCCTGTATCTGCCCATTATGCATGTTTTCTCCAATATGAGATCCAATTAAAACTAGACATTTGGTGTTCCTAATATCAGTTGGTTCTATGGCGCCAAGCTCTTCTCCAAAGGTGCCTATCCAAGCTACTTCTCTCGGGCCACGGCATTGTGCATAGGAGGGGGCGGAGATGTTATTTGAGCCATAAGCCTTCAGTAAATGGCTCCAAAATTTACCACCAGATCCATGGGTGAATAGTGCTACACATTCTGGTCCATGTTCTTTAGCTATTTTCTTGAGATTCTTAGCAATAAGGTCAAGGGCTTCATCCCAAGTTGCTTCCCTAAAGGTTTGCTTTCCCTTTTCATCGGTAACTCTAATTAGCGGAGTTTTCAGTCGATCCTCATCATGATACATTCCAACTCCACCAGTGCCTCTTGGGCATAAGCGACCATTACTATGAGGATCATCAGGATGGCCAATAACCTTTTGGATTTCTCCTTGTTCATTGGTATGCACCCAGGCTGCACATTTCCAAAAACATACTTCACAATAGGTTGAAGTGCGCTTTTCTTTTGAATTGTTGTCCTCTTCATTGGAGAAAAAGGTCTTTTCAGCTGCTTTTACTACCACACTGCTCAAGGAAGCAGCCCCGACACCTAAAGCCGAAATCTTTATAAATTCTCGTCTGCTTGGTTTCATATTTAGCAATTTGTTAAATAAATTTTTCCTTCAATTCAAGATTCTACTTATCGACTCAATATCTTTCTAAATAGATGAGAAGGTGTCTGATAAAATTAGATGTTTCAAAGAAAGTGACAAATATAGAGTAGGTTTGATTTTGGTTTGATGTTTACCATTTGCCATTACTTAATTTAAATTCATTCTAAATACTTAGATGTTAGCACTTTTTCTAATTTCGGACGAATTGATTTATACCTAGATACCAAAAAAAACTTCAATATTTCTTTCAATCTTGAACCGATAATTAATCAATTTGTATGATAACTATCATATTTTGATTTATAGATATTTTGACGCTGAACGCTCTGTTTTCAAAATTGTTAAATCAGAATAATTTAGAATGTCTTGAAGACTATTGTAGTCTTTAAGGCTAAATAAATAATAAACTAAATTTGGATTTCTTCAATCGATATAATTTGTTATTGCTCATCCGTAATTGTACCATGTAAATAAAAAAACTACTTATCTTGCATAATATTTTGACGGGAATATAATCAAATTTATAGAAGCCTATCCAGATGAAAATAG
>DYSI01000066.1 GCA_020718275.1 Draconibacterium orientale | reverse complement strand
TAACATTTTTTCTTATCAATTTATCAATATTTAGTGGGTGCGAAACTTTAGTTAATAATAAGAGCCTATCGCCACGATCCGAAGTCATTAAGAGTGAATAATTTCAACTAATATAATCCTAACTTTAACCACCAAACAATGAGTACAGTTAAACCAACCAATTACTCGGCTCTTTATACCTTAATAGGAGTATTCTTCTTTTGGGGATTTATAGCAGCCTCCAACGGCGTATTTATTCCGTTCTGTAAGTCAAAATTTGAACTGTCGCAATTTCAGAGCCAGTTGATCGATTCAGCCTTTTATTTTGCCTATTACATCGGAGCCTTCTTACTTTTTCTGTTTTCGGTAATTGGCAAAAAAGATCTCCTCAATAGCTGGGGATTCAAAAACGGTATCGTTTATGGGCTCATGGTATCAGTGGTTGGCGCTTTTGCCATGTATCCAGCATTAGCAACCAACAGTTTCGCTTTTATTTTGGCCTCCTTATTTATTATTGGATTAGGTTTCTCCCTTCAGCAAACCGCGGCTCAGCCCTTAGCCATTTCTTTAGGTGATGAATCAACGGGTGCCAATCGTCTAAATTTGGCTGGTGGTATTAATTCGTTTGGAACTACTGTGGGTCCCATTATTTTCGCTCTGGCATTACTTGGAACCACCCATCTCGACGAAAGTTTGATCAAAGGCCTTAGCCTGTCAACCGTGCAGTGGCTTTATATCTTTATCGGTTTTGCTTTTTTAGCCGCCGCCCTACTCTTCAAATTCTCCAAAAAACTACCCAATGAGCGTTCCGATGCGGCCATTGATAACGAAGTAAAGGCAACTAGCATAATGAGTCTTATCAGCATTATCCTCGTTGTTGTTTTGGCTTTTATTTTTATCCAAAACACAGGTGGCCCAGTTAGTAAAACGAGCAAAACAGGGCTCTATTTACTGCTGACTGGTATTGGCGCTTTAGTAATAGGATTATTGACAGCCAACACTTTAGCAAAGAAAAACGGTAATGGATGGGGCGCACTTAAATACCCACAATTAGTTTTAGGGATGATCGCCATCTTCGCCTATGTTGGAACAGAGGTTACAATTCAGAGCAATCTTGGCGAATACGTAAAACACATTGACTTTATGGATTTTTTGACTTTGAATCCAGGTATAAACTTCGAGAAGTTTAAAATCCTACTGAGTGAAAATAAAGTAAACGGTTTTTGGACTGCTCTAACGCCAATGCTCATTTCATTGTATTGGGGAAGTTTGATGATTGGTCGTTGGGCTGGAGCTGTTTCCGTTTTTAATCTGAAATCCAAGGTTCGAAAAACGGCTTTGATTATTGTGCCTTACTTTGCCTTTTTGGTCATTCTGTTCAGCAATATGGTAGCAGGAGTTTCATGGGAACATATTCGCCTTATGCTTCCCTATGCCGTCGTTATTTTAATTCAAATATTTGGCTTCTATCTAGGTCAAGAGAAACCCGCCAAAACATTAATGATTTTCGGTATTCTAGGCATTGCAGCAATGCTGCTTGGCATGTATAGCACAGGAAGTATATCCATTTTTGCCTTTGTAAGCGGTGGACTTTTCTGCTCGGTCATGTGGCCAGTAATTTTCTCATTATCATTACAAGGATTAGGTAAATTTACCTCCCAAGGCTCTGCATTTCTGATTATGATGATCCTTGGTGGCGCTTTTCTCCCTCCTTTGCAAGGTAAAATCGCCGACCTTTTCAACATATCGGTATCTTACTGGGTACCAGTGATTGGATTCTTCTACCTCACCCTTTTCGCTTTTTTAGTAAAAGGAATCTTGCGTAAACAAAATATCGAAATTTAATACTTAACCTATTCTATATGATTTTAATAGCAGATGGTGGAAGCACCAAAGCCGATTGGGTTGCCATTGATTTAAGTGGTAATGAAGTTTTCAGAACTAGAACACATGGTATCAATCCGGAAATACTGGATGAGGAAATGATTTTGGAACGTCTTGTCAATAATTTCCACCTCGACAAGGAAAGTGAAAACATCACGCAAATTTACTTTTATGGCGCAGGTTGTGGCACCGAAAAAGCCAAGTTGTTTTTGAAAGACGTGTTCTCTAAAATGTTTATCAATGCCAAAATTGAAGTGCAAGAAGATATGCTGGCGGCCGTTTTTGCTGCTTCCGGTGGAAATGAATCCATAGTTTGCATTTTGGGAACTGGCTCAAACTCTTGCTATTGGGACGGACACAAGATGTTTCAAAGCACCGTTTCGCTCGGCTATATGTTGATGGATGAGGCTAGTGCTAATTATTTTGGAAAACAGCTAATCCTAGATTATTATTACAAAAGAATGCCAGAAGAAATTGCTAAGGCTTTTAACCAAAATTTCAACCTAGATCCTGATGTGATTAAGCGAAATTTATACAAAGAAGAATCGCCTAATTCATACCTCGGGGAGTTTGCTAAAATCATGTTCGACTTCAAAGAGCATTCATATATTAACCAACTATTGATGGTTGGGTTCAAAGAATTTTACGAATGTCGTGTGATTCCTTACCAAAAAGGAAATACAGTTCCTGTATATTTTATTGGATCAATTGCTTACTACTTTGAAGCGGAATTAAAGCAGGTGGCTCAAGAATTAAACCTACTTTTTGGTGGCGTTGTTCAAAGGCCTATCGACGAATTAATAGCATACCACCGTCGCTTGCTTAATCAATAGATTGCTTATAATCTATTACAAAGCCAAAATTCAAATCCCTTGATAAATTTGAATTTTGGCTTTTTTATTAGGATAATTTGGAGCCAATAAGGTGTAAAAATTCCTCACGTGTTTTAAGGTTATTCAGGAATGCGCCTGTAAAATCCGAAGTAGTGGTTACTGAACTTTGCTTTTGAATACCACGCATGGCCATACAAAGGTGCTTAGCCTCAATAACTACAGCAACTCCAAGTGGGTTAAGGGCGTCGTGAATGGCATCTTTTATCTGCATGGTAAGCCGCTCTTGCACTTGTAGCCTGCGAGAAAAAACCTCTACAACCCTGGCTACTTTGCTCAATCCCATTATTTTACCATTTGGAATATACGCCACATGGGCTTTACCGATAAATGGAATCATGTGGTGCTCGCACATCGAGTACAGCTCAATGTCCTTTACCAAAACCATTTGCTTGTATTTCTCGGTAAACATGGCCGAACGTATAATTTCTTCTGCATTGGAGTTATATCCTTGTGTCAGAAATTGCATAGCTTTTGCAACTCGCATAGGGGTTTGTAATAAGCCCTCTCGCTGAGGATCTTCGCCCAATAATCCTAAAATTTGTTCGTAATGGTAGGCAAGTTTCTTGGTGGTTTCTTCGTCAAAATGATCAACTCTTCGATAACCTTTACTTTCATTCATGATTTGAATTATATTAAATTTGCAACTACAAAGGTAAGTTTTATGCGTTTTCACTCAGTGGCTTTTTTTCTAAAACATATCATCTTTTATCTGCTTTTTAGTGGTCTTTCTGTGCATCAGTTAAGGGCTCAATCTTCCAAATCAAACCAAATTAGGCCAAGTAAAAGAGAAATAATTTGGGGAATTACTCATCCTTTGATTGTTTACAAAGTGCATAAAATAAGCATTATAGCTTACCAAATAAGCGATAGTCTAGCTCAGAATAACATCCTGGCTGGGGCATCGGGAGGATACCTAGATGCTTTCAAGCATTGCTTTTGGATGGCGCTATTGGCTCAACAGATTGGGGCACATAGAGCACTAAGACTTGGGGTAATTCACGAAAACTTGAATTATTGGCGATTTCGACGGACGAAAATAGGAGCTCATTCAATCCTCAGTTGGATGGATCTCAAAAATAACGAATTGGGACTTCAACTGGCAAAATCTGTCCCTCAAAACTCGCAACAAGAATTGATAACGCTAATTTTAAAAACAGTACAAAGCGGGAAAGCTTGGGTTGTTGAGGTAGATTCGCTTGGTAGTTTTTTAAAATCCCAAAACCAGCAATTACGTTGGATTCCTCCATCTCCATAATCTTAACTTGTTTATGCACGCTAAAACCAAGGCTTATAAATGTAAATCCCCCACCTTTGAAGAGTAACGAAAAACCTCTCATAACATCAACTATTCCTTCTAGGCATTTATAAAACCTCCCTTCCACAAGCCAAAAGGATACATCGCTCCAAATTCAAGAAAATAGTATATTTGACGGCCGTTTCGTAAGAGCTAATTAAGCTGAAAAAGATACTAAGCCCTGACCTCACCAATCATCAAGCTAAGGTGATTTGCAGACTTTTCGCTTCTAGATCAACTTTTCTGCTTGAGATTACCGCCAAAAAAAAGCATAGGCTAGAAAATATAAAGCTTTAAACCATTGTAATTCATAACGCTTAACCTAATGAACTATCTTAAAAAAACACAATCTGCATGAATATTAAACCATTTAGAATCAAAAAAATACTGCCCTATATAAACCCTGAATCGGTTAGAATACTGGATATCGGCGCAGGAAGCCACTCCGCCAGCATTACCAAAAAATGGATTCCAAAAGCACATTATACAGGCGTAGATCGAGAAAAAGAATACCATAACGACCCACATGACCTTGAAAAAATGGATACCTTTATCCAAATGGATCTGACGCAGCTACAATTCAACCAAATACCAGATAATACTTTCGATTTGATTATCATGAGCCATGTAATTGAACACTTGCACAATGGGGATCAAGTTTTGATGGGGCTGACCAAAAAATTAAAGACAGGAGGAATCATCTACCTCGAATTTCCAAGTGAACGAAGCGTCAGCTTTCCCTCAATGCGCGAAACACTTAACTTCTTTGATGATCCAACGCACTGCAGAATCTTTTCTATACGCGAAATTGCCAATTTATTGATGAGTAGTCAATTTAGGATACGGCAAGCAGGCAGAAGACAAAGCTGGCAAAATATCCTACTGATGCCCATTAAAATCCCCTTACAATTACTGACCAAAGGATATGTAAAAGCAGGGGTATTTTGGGATATCTATGGATTTGCTGACTATATTATTGCCCAAAAAGAAAATTAGAAAGGCTCTACTATCAAACTATTCATGATTCACAAACCGCTTACATTAATTACAGAAATTAGATAAATCTATTACAATGCAAATAGCACTAGTTAGCTTCGAATTTTATTATTAATTTTGTAAATGAAACTTTAGAAGTTCATAGTTTGACCTAATGTTTAAAATTTTGTAGAAATCGTTTTTTCAACTTGAACCTATTTCAAAGATAAATTAGCAATCAACCAATCAATAATCAAATAAATAAAACCCATAAAACAATGAATATGAAGACACTATCATTAATAGTCCTTATTAGTATAATTTTTAGCACGCTAAGTTTTGCTCAAAATGAAAATGATAAAAGCAAAATAAAAGATGTTGAAGAAGAAAATTATGTTCCTGAATCAGAATTCAGAGCAGTGCGCATGGGAATCTATGGAGGGCTCGGATTGAGTTGGTTTAAACCAAAAACCGAGAATTATCGCAGCGAAGGCTCTCGGCTTAGTTATAATTATGGCTTTCTTTTCGATTATAATTTTACCGAAAACTACACCTTTTCGTCAGGAATCAACATTTCTGGTTTTGGTGGCGCCTTGACCTATCCCGACTCAATTAATCAAGTTGCGATTGACCGATCAAGAAATTATAACATTCGTTATTTAGAAATACCAACAATTATTAAACTAAAGACCAATCAATTAGGCTACTTCACACCCTTTGCACAATTAGGTTTACGTCACGATTTTAGATTAAGTGCAGAGGCCGATGATGAATATATTTTAAATAATAACCTTGTCCCAGATAATGGAATCGACATTACTAAATCTATTTCTTTCTATCGTATGTCGTTTAGCTTTGCGCTCGGCACCGAATTCACCATCAGCCAAAGTTTGTCGGCATTTGCTTTCTTGAGTTTCGACAACGGATTAACAAATTCCCTCAATGGGAAATCGTTGCTTGGCATTGAAGATGCCGCATTTATAAAAAAAATAGATTTAACCGTAGGCTTTCTGTTCTAACAAAACCGGATAATTCATATTAAACTGCATTTATTTCCTTATTTAAAAAGATGATTTTATGAAAATTGTGCTTGCTCAATTGAATTATCATATTGGCAACTTCGAGTCCAATCAAAGCAAAATAATCGAGAGCATTCACAAAGCAAAAGCACAAGGTGCTGATTTAGTAGTGTTTTCTGAACTATCAATAGCTGGATATCCACCACGCGATTTTTTAGAATTTGATGATTTTGTTGCCCGATGTCAAATTGCAGTTTATCAGATTGCACAACATTGCCGAGGAATTGCTGCAATTGTAGGCGCTCCAAGTCTCAACACTGGTGATAAGGGAAAACGACTTTTCAATACCGCTTGGTTGCTTAGCGAAGGGAAAATAAGCGCCCAAGTGCATAAAACCTTACTCCCAACCTACGACATCTTTGATGAATATCGATATTTTGAGCCCAATACTGCATTTAATATTATTGAATTTGCAGGCAAACGAATTGCCCTCACCATTTGCGAAGATTTATGGAACGTGGACGATATTCCCATGTATTCCGTCAATCCGATGGACGAATTAGTGCCACAGCATCCTGATTTGATTATCAATATTGCCGCATCTCCATTTCACTACAACCAAGCAAAAATCAGAGAAGAAGTATTACGAAAAAATGCCTTGCGATATCAATTGCCAATTTATTATGTCAATCATGTTGGTGCCCAAACAGAACTCCTTTTCGATGGTGGATCTTTAGCCATGAATTCAAAAGGTGAAATAACCCATCGGCTACAATATTTTGAGGAAGACACGCTATTAATTGATACCGACGTAATTGCCATAGCTCTTAAAGCAGGGTCACCTTCCAAAATGGCTTTAATACACGACGCCTTAGTCATGGGAATTCGCAATTACTTTTTCAAACTAGGATTCAAAAAAGCAGTTCTTGGACTATCAGGCGGCATCGACTCTGCCCTAACCCTTGTATTGGCGGTGAGTGCGCTAGGAAAAGAAAATGTAGATGTTATTTTAATGCCTTCACAATATTCATCAGACCATTCCATTACAGATGCACAAGATTTAGTGAATAATCTGGGGATTAAATCCAGCCTCATCCCCATACAATCCATCTATCACAGTTTTGAAAATGCGCTACAATCTCTATTTGATGGTCTGCCCTTTAGTCTGGCAGAGGAAAACATTCAAGCTCGCATCCGCGGCGTTTTGCTGATGGCCTACTGCAATAAATTTGGACATATTTTACTTAATACTTCCAATAAAAGTGAAGCCGCAGTTGGCTATGGAACACTCTATGGAGATATGAATGGAGGTATCTCGGTGCTAGGTGACGTCTATAAAACTGAGGTTTTCGAATTAGCCAGATACATCAACCAAAAGCAACTCATCATTCCAACTAATACCATCACTAAACCACCTTCTGCCGAACTTCGACCCGACCAAAAAGACAGCGATTCCTTGCCGGAATATGCTGAACTTGATGCTATTTTATTCGCTTACATTGAGCAATTTAAAGGTCCAGAGGAAATTATCGAATTAGGTTTTAAACGCGAAACCGTGAACCGAGTATTGAAAATGGTAAATATTAGCGAGCATAAACGCTACCAAACCCCGCCAATTTTGCGCATTTCCCCAAAAGCCTTTGGTATGGGACGACGGATGCCGATTGTAGCTAAATATCTGAGTTAAACAGCCCGTTATAATATTCCTAAACGCTTGATTTTAAAATAACTATTGAATATTATATTCTTAGTAATAGCGTGCATGACAATCTAATCATTTGACAAACTATTTATTTTGATTTCAGTGTTTATATAAAAACCAAAACACTTAACCCATCTTGCAGCTTTTCCCCCAAAAAAGCAGAAAAATCGGAGTAAAATC
>DYSI01000065.1 GCA_020718275.1 Draconibacterium orientale | reverse complement strand
TATGATTGAAAGCGTAAAAGTAGGAAAAAGATGAATGGATGTTACAGCTTTTGCGGAGCGCTTGGAAGGAGTGGCGGGTGGATTTTTTGAAAGGGTTTGCCAATTTATTCCCACCCACGCAACCAAATTTATTACCTTGCATTGAGAGGTTTTGGAATTTCAAACATTGCATTTTAACTAAAACTAATTTCATGAAATCATCAATTACTTTAAAAGTTCTTTTATGGTTGTGGCTTTTGGGAGTTGCCACGCCGCTTCTATCGCAAAATTATGAATCTAAGAATTCGTCGAGACGCCTTACTTTAAGCCTTTCGGCTGGGGTTCCTGGGACGGCTTATTATATGGCAAGTTTTCACCTCAATACTTCTAAAAATAATAATGTTCCATATTTCAACCCTACTTTCTTTGCTCTCTTTTTTTATGATAACAATATTTCTCCTATAGGGTTTAGGAACTACAATGATATTCCAATTTATGCCAAATTTAGTTACCAACTTGGTAAAACTGATGAGTTAGGTTTTGTTTATCACTTTTCCGATTTTGGTTTTCATAATGATTTTAGAGATTTACGAATAGTATCACATGGGTTTCTTATAAGATATAATAAGATCGCTTATGAAAACCATGTATTTCAATTGTACTTTGGTTTTGGATTAGGAATGAAATATGTCACCTATCAAAGTAGCGATGTGTATAACCATAACTCTAATTATTGGCAAGATGTTTATTATCAAGAGGCCATCGAAGCAACGGTTGGGTTTCGTTATTTTTTCTACAAAAAGTGGGGTGTTTTTGGGGAGCTTGGAATGTCTCGTTCCGTACTTCAATTGGGGGTGAGTTATCAATTGGGGCGATTAGAATATTGATCAAAATAAAAGAGCCGCATCCAATTTTGAATGCGGCTCTAATTTTTACAATCGTTTCGGTTTGCTAAAGCTCAGTTTTTACAATTTTGTAAGTGTCGCGGGCAATTACCAATTCTTCGTTGGTAGGGACAACCCAAACTTTTACCTTTGATTGATCTTTGCTGATGCAGGCTTCTTTTCCTCTGAGTCCTTTATTCTTTTCTGCATCAAATTCAAGTCCCATATATTCAAAATCGCGAGCTACGTTGGCACGAGTGTCAACGGCATTTTCACCAATTCCTCCTGTGAAAACTACCACATCCACCCCACCCATTGCCGCTGCATAAGCGCCAATATATTTACGAATGCGGTATTCGTACATGCGCAATGCAAGAATGGCTCTTTCGTTGCCTTCGGCTGCTGCGGTTTCAACCTCGCGCATATCGGACGAAACGCCTGAAATACCGAGCACTCCACTGTGTTTGTTGACCAAACTATTGATTTGGCTTACACCTATATCTTCTTTATTCATGATGTAAGTAATGGCTCCCGCATCAAGGTCACCACTACGGGTTCCCATCATCAAGCCTTCTACTGGGGTCAAACCCATGCTGGTATCCACTGATTTGCCTCCTTTAATGGCGGTGATGGAAGCTCCATTGCCTAAGTGGCAGGTGATAATTTTCAGATCTTCAATCTTTTTACCCATCAATTCGGCTACACGTCCTGAAACGTAACGGTGGCTTGCTCCGTGAAATCCATAGCGACGAATACCATGTTTTTTGTACAAGCTGTAAGGGATGGCATATAGAAAACTTTCGGGCTTCATGGTTTGGTGAAATGCGGTGTCAAAAACTCCTGCTTGGGGTACATGAGGCAATAGATTGGTAACGGCATAAATTCCTTTGAGGTTGGGGGGATTGTGCAAAGGCGCCAATTCAACCACTTCTTCCATTTTGGCCACCACCTCATCGGTGATGCGCACACTGCTTTTGAAAGATTCAGCTCCGTGTACCACACGATGACCTACAGCTTGAATTTCTTCGAGGCTTTTGATGCTTCCGTGGGCTTCGGAAAGTAATATTCCAAGCACGTATTCAATTCCTTGTTGATGGTCAAAAATATTTCCATTTAAGGTTATTTTATCACCATCGTTACGCTCGTTTTTGATGAAAGATCCGTTCAAACCTATTTTTTCAACAATTCCTTTGGCCAACACACTTTCGTCGGTCATATTAAAAAGTTGATATTTCAGCGACGAACTTCCGCAATTGATAACTAATATATTCATTGGTTTCGATTTTTTCAGTTAATGATAAGCCAAACTATTTTTGACCTAGGTTAAAAATGCTTCCTTTTTTCTCTAATTGCTTGCCTTCTTTGTAAAGGTAGAATCCTTCTCCAGTTTTCACTCCCAACAATCCAGCGCGCACCATACGGCGAATGATGGGGGATGATTTGTAGCGAACATCTCCATATTCGTTGTAAAGGCCTTCCATCCATTTGGTAAGTTTATCCAGTCCAATATGATCGGCCATGGTGAAAGGGCCACGTTGCATACCAAAGCCTAGTTGCATGGTTCGGTCAATCTGAGCCACGGTACTTACTCCTTCCATCAACAGCTCGCAAGCTTCGTTGATCATAGGAATGAGTAAGCGAGTGCTAATGTTACCAGGAGATCCATTCACATTGATGATATCTTTGCCAAGCATTTGAATGAAACGATTGGTAAAATCAAGGGCTTCGTCAGAAGTGTTGCGACAACGGTTGATTTCGATGATTTTTGTATCCACTGCTGGTGAAAGAAAGTGCACACCAACAGCCCTGCAAGGACGACGCAATACCACAGCTAAATCGCTGATAACGATGGTACTGGCATTTGAAATGAGAATGCAATCGTCGCTTACAACGGCTTCAACATTTTTAAAAACTTCTTTGCGTGTAGGTTGATTGGGAGTCCATTTAGTGGTATTGATGGATTCGATTACTACATTGCAATCGGCCAAATCTTCAAATTGGGTGCTGCCTTTGATGCGACTCAATATGGCGCGTTTATCACCAGAGGTCATTCCCCAATGGCTAATCATTTCGTCGATGGCTCTGCCAATACCTTCAAAAGCTTCTTTCACTTTTTCTTCGGATATTTCGATGAAGGTTAAGTCGATACCACTTTTGCTTATGAGAATTGCAATTTCTTGCCCCATGGACCCGCAGCCCACCAATCCAGCTTTAATACTTCCTGTTTTGCTTTTTAAGGATTTATTCAAAGCATAATCTTCTAATAACTCGGACATATCTGTGTATTTATATGAATAAAAAAAACGTTTTCTTAATAAGCTTGGTTAACGGTAATGGCCACCAGATTAACGATGTCGTCCACCGAACAGCCACGACTTAAATCGTTGATGGGAGCGGCCATACCTTGCAAAACGGGCCCCACAGCTTCGGCTCCAGCCAAGCGTTGTACCAGTTTATAACCAATGTTGCCAGCATCTAACGTTGGGAAAACCAAAACATTGGCTTTTCCAGCGATTTCGCTTCCTGGGGCTTTTTTGCTTCCTATGCTTTCGATGATGGCAGCATCAGCTTGCAATTCGCCATCTATTTTAAGTTCAGGAGCCATCTCACGAGCAATGCGAGTGGCTTCAACCACCTTGTCCACATCGGCATGGGCTCCGCTTCCCTTGGTACTGAAGCTGAGCATAGCTACACGGGGATCAATTTTGGCAATAGCTTTAGCTGTTTGCGCTGATGCCACAGCTATTTCGGCCAGTTGTTGAGCGTTGGGATTGGGATTTACAGCGCAATCGGCAAAAACCATTACTCCGTCAGTACCAAATTGTTTGTCTTTTACGAGCATAATAAAGGCTCCTGAAACCACACTGCTGTTGGGAGCGGTTTTTACAATTTGGAATGCGGGACGCAATACATCTCCTGTGGCGTTTTCAGCGCCTGACACTTCACCTTGTGCATAGCCAGCTTTAATCAAAAGGGGACCTAAATAGAGTGGATCGGCACAAAGTTTTTCGGCTTCGGGGCGTTGAAGTCCTTTGCTTGCACGTATCTTAAGCAAGAGTTCAATCATTTCTGGGTGGCGGGGATCATTGGATGGATCATAAATCTCGATATTTTTTATCAAGGGTAAATCCCATTCCTCAGCTTTTTTTAAAATGGTGCTTTTAGAGCCAATTAAAATGAGTTTAGCAAATTGCTCTTCCATGATTTGGTTGGCGGCTTTAAGGGTGCGTTCTGCCTCTCCTTCAGGAAGCACGATGGTGCGAGGGTTGGCCTTGGCATTGGCCTTGATGCTGTCGATTAAGTTCATTAGTATTAACTATTTAAGTGTTATTTGAATCTATAGATTTGGGTGCCGATAGCCCATCAAAAACAGGCTTTAGCGCCCACAAAGGTAGGTGTATAAAAGGGCTGTTTGATAAAAAACCGTTGATAAAAAAGAGTATAAATGTTGATTTTGTGCTCTTCATAGCCCCCTTTTATACCTCATAATTTCATCAAATCTTCTGCAAATTTATAATGATTTTAAGTCCATTACAATTATCATTTCATTACTTTTACCGCTTTAAATTTTTACTTATGAAGAAGATTGCGCTCCATTGGCAAATATTAATTGCCTTGATTTTTGCTATTCTCTACGGTATTATTTTTAATACCAATTATGTGGTTACCAGAGAACTAAGCCATAAGCTTACCGAATCAGGTCAAGAGGTAGAGCTCCAGCAAAAACTTCAACAAATTGAGGGGAAGGTGTACAAAACCAAAACGGCTTTACGCGAAGATCTTCAAAAAATTGGAGTAAGTGATGCCAATAAGGTACAGACCATAGTTGCCGAATCCTATTCTAATAAACCTATCGACTGGATTTCGTGGCTGGGAACGGTTTTTCTTAGGGCATTGAAAATGTTGATTATACCTTTGGTATTGAGCTCTTTAATCAGTGGCGTTGCCAATCTTGGAGGGGGAGATAACCTGGGTCGATTGGGCTTGAAGACCATTTCATACTATATATTTACTAGTCTTATAGCCATTATAACTGGTTTGTTTTTTGTAAATCTAATCAAACCTGGCGTGGGTGCCAATACCCAATTTGAAGAGAGCGTTTCGGGACTTGCCGAAAAAGCAGATAGTATTGGTCAAACCTTGATGGAAATTGTTCCCACCAATATTTTTCAAGAAATGGTGAATGCCAATATGCTTCCCATTATTTTCTTTAGCATACTTATCGGATACTTTATTAATAAGATAGGAGATAAACAACGAATTATCTTAACCGACTTTTTCAATAGCTTTTTCGATTTAATGATGAAGGTTACCATGTGGGTAATTCGTTTTACTCCCATTGGAATCTTTGGTATTGTAGCAAAAGTAGTGGCAGATCAAGACGATTTACTCGGACTCGTTTCCAGTATGGGACTATATATGGGAACGGTATTAATTGGGCTTTTTGTGCATGCTTTTGTTACCCTTCCTTTGCTATTGAAATTTTTAGGGAAGGCTAGTGCTAAAAAGCATTACAGCAGCATTACCACCCCCTTACTTACAGCTTTTTCAACTTCCTCCTCTGGCGCTACATTGCCCTTAACCATGAATGCTGTTGAAAAAAAATGCGGTGTATCCAATCGTATTTCAAGTTTTACATTACCTCTTGGTGCTACCATTAATATGGATGGAACTGCTCTATACGAGTTTGTAGCTGCCATGTTTATTGCTCAAGCTTATGGCTTTGAAATGACATTCATTCAGCAAATAATAATGGTGGCTACGGCTTTGTTAGCAAGCATAGGTGCTGCAGCAATACCCATGGCTGGTCTCGTAATGCTAACTGTTGTGTTGTCGTCCGTTGGCTTGCCTCTCGAAGGTATTGGGTTAATCCTAGCGGTGGATCGTATTTTGGATATGTTCCGTACCACAGTAAATGTATTGAGCGATACTTGTGGTGCAGTGATTATAGCCAAAAGCGAGGGGGAAGTACTCAAGGTCTAAATTTCAGAGTTCTGATTTTTCGATATTAAATATTTTAAACGGGGGAAGCCACTTCGGTTCAATGGGTTTCCTTTAAATAACTGGTCAAATTCAGCTTGAGTTAGATTTTCAAAGTCCTCTTTTTGCATCTTCATCAATGCATCAGAAAGTTTAAATTCAGGTACGGAATTGGACTTGTTTTTTCGATTCCAAGGGCAAACCTCTTGGCAAATATCACAGCCATAAATCCACTGGTTCAATTTTGGGCTGAGTTCCTCTGGAATTTCATTTTTCGATTCGATGCTTAAATACGAAATGCAGCGCCGTGCATCCATCACATAAGGCTGTTGTAAGGCGCCCGTTGGACAGGCGTCAAGGCATTGGGTGCAGTTTCCGCAATAATTTGATTCAAAATTAGAATCTGGATAAAGTTTGAGATCGGTTACAATTTCTCCAATGAAAAAATAGGATCCTAAGCTTTTGTTGAGCAGTAAACTATTTTTCCCTATCCAACCTAAGCCTGCTTGCTGTGCCCAATAACGATCGTTAATGGGAGCACTATCGGTAAAAGATCGCATATTACTATCCGGTGAAAATTCTTTGATAAATTGCATCAAGGTATTGAGTTTGGCTTTGATAACATCGTGGTAATCTTTGCCATAAGCATATTTCGCAATTTTGTAATGCGCTTTAGGGTGAAATGAATCAGATGGAAAATAGTTGAGTAGAACCGAAATAACTGATTGTGCCTTTGGAAGGATTAAAGCCGGGTCATGACGCATTTCGACATTGCGAGCTAGGTAGCTCATTTCGCCATGGAAACCTTGTGATATCCACCTTTCGAAAAGAGGTTTTTGATCTATAAGGGTATGAACTTGGGCAATGCCACAAACGTCGAAGCCAAGTTCTAAAGCTTGATCCTTAATTAACCGACTTAGTTCGGTAGCTTCCATTTTAAAGGTTGAATAGATCGCGCTGGTCGGGTCGTGGAATTTTACCTAAATGCTTGTATGCAAGTTCGGTAGCTTCGCGCCCCCGCGGAGTACGCTGGATGTATCCTTCCATAATGAGGAAGGGTTCGTAAACTTCTTCAATGGTACCGGAGTCTTCGCCTACGGCTGTGGCAATGGTGGTTAAACCCACAGGCCCACCCTTAAATTTATCAATGATGGTATTAAGAATCCGAATGTCCATTTCGTCCAATCCATTTTTGTCCACGTTAAGGGCTTCAAGGGCCACATTAACAATGCTAAGGTCGATGGTGCCATCACCTTTTATCTGGGCAAAATCGCGTACGCGACGGAGCAAACCGTTGGCAATACGTGGCGTTCCACGACTTCGACGGGCTATTTCTAAAGCGGCAAGGGGATGAATGGGAACTTTGAGAATACTTGAGGAGCGCGTTACAATTCTAGATAAAGTATCGGCATTGTAATATTGTAAACGCAGATTGATTCCAAACCGACTTCTTAGTGGAGCGGTAAGTAATCCGCTGCGGGTAGTGGCTCCAATGAGAGTGAAGGGGTTGAGGGCAATTTGAACGCTTCGGGCATTGGGTCCCGATTCGAGCATAATGTCGATTTTAAAATCTTCCATGGCTGCATAAAGATATTCTTCCACTACTGCACTCAAACGGTGAATTTCGTCGATAAAGAGCACGTCATTGGCTTCAAGATTGGTCAAAAGACCAGCCAAATCACCAGGTTTGTCCAAAACTGGACCCGAGGTGATTTTAATGCCTACACCCAATTCGTTGGCAATGATGTTGCTTAAAGTGGTTTTGCCCAAACCGGGAGGGCCGTGTAGCAACACATGGTCTAAAGCTTCGCCTCTTTGGCGTGCCGCTTTAACAAAGATTTCAAGGTTTTCAATCACTTGGGGTTGCCCTTGAAAACTTTCAAAACTTCCAGGTCGCAATGCTTTTTCATATTCCAATTCAGAATTTGAAAAAGTGGACTTATCAGCATTCAAATTTTGATTCATGCGGCAAAGTTAATAAGATTTAGTGATTCTAACGCAGCATTATTTTGTTATCAGTATAGATTTATTGAGGGTTTTGGAATAAAAAATAAATCGGAATAACTAGTAAAATGCAGATAAAGAATTAGTTAATATTGATGGAAAAAATATTTCTAGAAAGCTTAATTTTTGTTGCATTGGTTTTGAAAAAACATTTACATTTGCACTTCCATTTTGGGTGATTAGCTCAGCTGGTTCAGAGCATCTCGTTTACACCGAGGGGGTCGGGGGTTCGAATCCCTCATTGCCCACAAGCCTTGCAAAAGCAAGGCTTTTTTTGTGCCCCAAATTTTCGGAACTTCAATTCAGGATTAACCCAAATTTCGCCTTTGCATAATTTACCCTTCGGGTCGATGAAAACAGTTCCAAAAGATTGGCTTTGTCGAGGTTAATCCAGATTATGTATTAACGACAGTTTGACTTGTCAACTTCTAAAAATCAATAACAAAATGATGAAATCAACAAAAATCAGCACAAAAAATCAGCAAAAATCAACTCATAAAAAGAGAATATTCCCTGGATAAAGATCCGACAACAAGCTACTTTATCCCCTACACCTAAACGGGTTGTGCTGAACAGGTGATAGACCATAAAGCCCAATAACTTCAGCGGTTATTTGGGCTTTTTTCATGGGCTTTCTGGCTATCACGCTATGTGTTAGTCAGGGCAAACGCATCTAATTTTTTAGAAGTTTAAAAATATACTCATCATCCCAT
>DYSI01000064.1 GCA_020718275.1 Draconibacterium orientale | reverse complement strand
CTTGTAAAACCTGAAAAGTTGCAAGTAAGTTCAGCTTGAAGGAAAAATGGATGGCTTAATATCGATAATAACCTTTGTGATGCTGTCTTTTGAAACATTATAGTCCTGTATAAGTATTTCTGAATAACCCAGAAATGATTACAGCGGTTTTACGGAAGACTATTTATTCAAACACCTCCATAAACCATATTGGCCAATAGTTGGTTTTGCTCCGTGTTTTGAGCGTGCAATCGCGATTTTGAACAAATTTATCCAAGTATTAAGCCTGCATATAAGCTTTTAAAATTCTGAATAACAAATTATTAGTTTATTAAATAGTCATTCACTTAAATAATCAAAATAATTCAATATTGTCGCCCCGCAACAAGCCAAAATTTTAGCAATTTTGTAGCATTAATTAAGCAATTATTTTATGGCAGGAAAAACATTTGCAGAAAAGATATTTGGCGCCCCAAGCGGTAGTATAGTTTTCAAAAAACCGGATATTGTGATGACCCACGATAATACCGCAAGTATCAAGAATACATTTGCTAAAATGGGAGGTGATAAAGTTTTTGATCCCTCGCAGTTGCTAATTGTACTGGACCACAACGCGCCACCAACCACCAGTAAATTAGCTACAGAATACCAGCAAATCAGAGACATTGCCAAAGCGCAATCAGTAGAAAAATTCTATGATGCAGGCAAAGGAATTTGTCATCAAATCATGTCGTATCATGCACAACCAGGCATGCTGATTGTTGGTAGCGACAGCCATACTTGCACCGCTGGAGCCTTTAATGCGTTAGCTGCGGGCATCGACCGAACGGAAACAGCAGGTATTTGGAAACGTGGAGAAACTTGGTTTCGGGTCCCTGAAAGTATTAAAATTTCTTTAAAAGGTCATCTTCCACAAGAAGTATATGCCAAAGATTTATCCTTATGGATAATCGGAATGATAGGCAGCGATGGTGCTAATTATCATTCTATTGAATATCATGGTGATGGAGTAAAAACGCTAGGCATTTCTGAAAGAATGACGCTGGCAAATTTAGCCTCCGAAATGGGCGCTAAGAATGCAGTTTTTCCTCCTGATGAAATATTAGCAGCATATTATGGCCAAAAAACCGTTAGCAATGGCGTATGGGCGGATCAGGATGCTTGTTATCTAAAAGAAATTGAAATTAATTTATCCGAATTATTTCCTGTTGTGGCTGCACCTCACCATGTTGATAATGTAAAAGCCTTATCCGAAGTGGAAGGTACCCTCGTACATGAAGGACTTATCGGCACCTGCACCAATGGTCGTTTAGAAGATTTGAGAGAAGCAGCTGCCGCCCTCAAAGGAAAAACCGTTGCCGAAGGCTTTCAATTGTTGGTAACCCCAGCATCGCGAATAATCTACCAAGAAGCTATCAAAGAAGGATTAATTGATATTTTTCTAGAAGCTGGTGCCAATGTATTATCTCCTTCATGTGGTCCATGCTTAGGAACAGGACAAGGGATTCCCGCCGATGGTTATAATGTTATTTCCACATCAAACCGCAATTTCAAAGGTAGAATGGGTAATCCAAATTCCAATATTTACCTTGCCTCGCCTGCTTGCGTTGCCTTATCTGCCATCGCAGGTAAAATTGTAGATCCACGTGGCAAAAGCTTTCAAGATGTTTATCCATATCAGGTTGCGCAGACCAATACGGTAGAAATTCCTGAATCTGAAAATCGCCGTATGGATGGAATATGGAACTATGCCGATGCTGATAACCTAAATACTGATCAGATGTTTGCTGGAAACCTTACTTATAAAGTGCTAAGTTCTGATGCAGAATCCATAATGCCCTATCTTTTTGAAGGTTTCGACAAAAAGTTTAGCACGCAGGTTCAAGCCGGCGACCTTATCATTGCAGGCGATAATTTCGGATGTGGTAGTTCACGCGAACATCCAGCAGTAGGATTAGCTCATGCTGGTGTAAAAGCCGTTATAGTGAAATCTATCAATAGGATCTTCTTTAGATCAGCTGTTAATCAAGGATTGCCCATCATTGTTTTACCAGAAGTGGTGGAAGCCTATCATCCTGACGATTCAGTAGCAATAGACTTTGCTAAAGGGGAAGTAAAAGTTGGAAATCAAGTATTTGAATTTGCACCTCTCCCCGATCAATTGATGGCTATTTTCGAGAAAAAAGGCCTTGTAAATTATATTAAGCAATTGGGTTAAAATAATCCAATTGCTTAACTATTTATTATTTAATCTCTTAGCCTAATTTCTAGATTTATGCGTATCGATATCATCACTTTATTCCCTGAAATGTTTGATGGTCCCTTTGGCCATTCTATCGTGAAAAGAGCGATTGATCGAGGCATTGTAGAAATTCATCTTCACAACCTCCGAAATTGGTCAACAGATAAGCACAAAAGAGTGGATGACGCTCCTTTTGGAGGCAAAGGTGGTATGCTCCTTAAGGCACAACCTATAGCAGATTGTATCGACGAGCTTAAATCTCAGCGCCAATATGATGAAGTATTTTACACCTCGCCCGACGGCATATTACTTGACCAAGCAGGTATAAACCAATATTCAGACTATAAAAACCTCATTATTCTCTGCGGACATTACAAGGGAATTGACGAGAGAATTCGCGAGCATTATATCACCAAGGAATTTAGCATTGGCGATTATGTTCTTTCGGGCGGAGAATTGGCAGCAATGGTTTTAGTGGACGGTATCACTCGCATAATTCCAGGTGCTATTAATGATGAAATGTCGGCGCTAAGCGATTCATTTCAAGACGGACTGGTGGCGCCACCAGCATATACTCGTCCCAAAATATTTAAAGGATGGGAAGTTCCCCCAATCCTTTTATCGGGTGATGAAAAAAAAATCGATGAATGGAAATTAGAACAATCTATTCACCGAACCAAAATCCGCCGTCCGAACTTGAGCTGAGCATATAGTGCTCCCCTTACTTTACTTCCAATTACTTATCAATCAATACTTTTAGATTACTAATGGAATATCTGTGAATATTATCCACTGATATAATAGCGAAATACACTTCGTAATGCAAATTCATTTTTGCTAATGCTTATTTCAGTTTAATTTAAACCCAGATTATTTAATAGAAATCTACTGCAGGCTTAAATTGAGTCATATCATCTAATTTTCATAACTGTTAAAAAATAGAAAAGCCCTCCACCGGGGAGATGGACGGGCTTTTACAAAACTAACTCAATCATGCTTTATCTGACGATAAGCTTCTTTATTTCTGCGCGGTCCGCAGAACATTTATAGGACAGGAAATAAATTCCCTTGGGATTCTTCTGTATATCAATTAGGTTCACAATATCTGCGTAAAAATAATTACGATAAACTTCTTGACCCATTGAATTATAGATTACGACTTCGACATCGTCATTTGAAACGAAACTAAATTCTCCGTTTGATGGATTTGGATATATAATCGTTGATGATTCAAGAGAATTATCAACAGATACTATATTTGAATAACTTATCTTACCGTCAAAATCAACTTGTTTTAAGCGGTAGTAATTTACACCTTCAATCGGATTTAAATCATAGGAATGGTAATGAATCAGAACATTAGAATTATTTGCACCATCCATTCTTCCCAAGGCTACGAAATCATTATCAATGCGTTTTTGCACCTCAAAATAGTCGTTATTTATTTCGCTGGCGGTTTTCCATTGAATATGCACGGTATTATCTTCCAGCAAATCGGCATCAAAACTTACAAGTTTCACTGGCAAAATTTGTTCGATATCTCTGAAATCTAGTTTGGAATTACCGTCAAAATCTTGCAATGCTATATTACTTCCACAGTCGTATTTAAGACCATCGGCGGTGACAATTGTAAGCACAGGATTAACCTCTGCTACTCTTTTATTTGAAGAAGTACCATCAAAAATAAACATCATTGCATTACCAGAAGTCCATCCACCACGATTCACAATTTCTTGAACTATAGTTTTAAGCTCAGAAGTCTTTTGTGCATTACCGGCAGCGCCCACCGCAACCCAATCAGCTGGCGACCAATTTACTGAAGCTGATGTATTTGTTCTACCACTAATATCATATACACCATTACCATTCACCACATTTGCAGCATTATCAACATCTTCTCCAGAAATATTAATCAAACATGTTCCACTACTCGTTTCATCGGCTGTGAATTGAATATAAGCATTGGTAATAATCGTCCCATTGGGTACATTAACATTTGAAAACCGTATGCCAACTACTTGTCGCCCACCATCATCTGCCGAATAAACTAATTCTAAATCCGAACTAGAGGTATATGAGTCTCCGGTAGAATAAAGTTCTTCATTACGAGAAGTAGCAGTGCCATTAAAGGAGGAAATTCCTGAACAAGAAGGATCAAAAGCGTCATCCAATCCATTATCATTATCATCGACTCCACTAGGGGAAGAATCAGCAACTCCATCGCCATTAGCATCATTTCCTTCAATTAGATCCGAACCACTATCATTATCAGAATCTAAATCCTTATAATCTGGAATTCCGTCATTTTCATAATCATGGGGATTGATTGACTCACCTCCTGCATTCAAATCCCATTCATTTAGAATGCCGTCATTATCTGAATCAAGGATGATTGAAGGTGTTCTATAATCTTCAGGCGACAAACCTTCACGGGAGTCATCAATCAAGTCACCGTCACTATCAATATCGATATAATTGGGTAAATTTTCGGGTTCAGTATCCGAATCCGAATTAGCAATTGAAAGAGGCGAGGATTGGTAAGTATCGTGAAAACCATTTGCATTGGCGTCGGTGAAGCTATCTACTCTTCCATCACCATTGGTATCAGTTCCACCTGCTTCAACTAAATCAAGTATTCCATCATTATCACTATCTAAATCATTAAAGTCTTTTAAACCATCGCCATCAGAATCTCGTCTGCTAAGATTGGAACTTATGCCAGCATCTACAGAATTTAACAAACCATCACCATCAGAATCGCTTCCTGTAATACGAGCACTAGCGCTACTATATCCACTCGGCGCCACTCCAGCATTTGCTTCTATGGCATCTGGAATACCATCATTGTCACTATCTAAATCCAGATAGTTGGCTATTCCATCCCCATCTTTATCATTAGTAGTCTCTTCGGCATCGGTAATTCCATCATTATCCGAATCAAGATCACATTCGTTCTGAACACCATCGCCATCTGTATCATTTGTTCCTTCCACAAAATCCGGTATACCATCCGAATCACAGTCGATTCCTCCAATGGCTCCAAAATTATTGTTAGTTGAGGTATTTCCATAGGTGGTGAAATCAATCGGAAGAGAAGTATTAGTGGTCAAAGAATATCCGGTTGGTAAAGAGCTTTGATCAACGGTAACCACCAAATTGCCGGTAGTCGCAAAATCAAAACTATAAGTTCCTGTTGAACTAGTGGTATAAGTTTGTAAAAGATTATCCGAAACGTCGTAGACATTATTATTATTAACATCTTCCCACAACTGCACCCTCACATTGGCTAAATTGGTGGTTTCGCCAGCATCCTTAATCCCATCAATATCAGTATCTTCCCAAATAGTGCCTGTAATTTTATTAGCCTCTCTAACTAGAGCCGTTAATCCTTCAACGTCACCACCCAATATATCGTAGAGATAAGTAGCAGCACCTGTGGCAATATTTATTGAATATATTTCGTCTTGAGTACCCGAGGTTGCATAGAGTACCCCATCATTTGAAAAACTTAAACCTTCAAGGTCAACCGCGCCACTAATCGCAGTGGCGATAACAACCCCTCCAGTAAGAGGATTAATTTCAAGTAACTGATAAGTGTTTGTTGTGTTATAGCTTACCCCATAAACTTTTCCATTAACTGGAGATACTGCGATATCATCAAAATCCTCGTAGACACCTGAACCATCAATAACAACATAATCAATCCCTGAACCAAAAGCATTAGGGACAAAGTGACCCGTAACAGGATCAATTTGAAAAAGCAAATCATAATCTCCTGCATTTGAGCGACGATTCGACGCCCAAAGTTTTCCCGTTCGTGGGTCAAAAGCTAATCCATCAACATCGTTAAGCGACTGACTTCCATCACTTCCATTGGCATAGGCTCCATTATCAATCTCTCCAATGCTAACAAAAGCACCTCCATCGATTCCTACAGTTCCTAACTTGCCTGCATCAGCGACGTACAAATTCGAATAACCCTGAATCGGCCAAAGTGCAAGACACTCAATATCAACAGCGGTATTTTCTGCAATGTATTTAGAATTACCCGTATTTACATCTATAATATATCGTTCGTCGCCATCATCACTGGTGTAATAAAAGCAATCCTCAACCTCAGCAATGTTAATGGTATAATCTTCAACCTCACCATCGGTTGTACCGGAAGTATAGTTAGCAGTTGGAGTTACATTTTTAAGCACAGAAACACGCATCCTTGTTTCACCAGCCGTGGCAGTTGTTGGTATTAATATTGACTCTGTCTTTATTCCTTTGCCAACATTATCGAAAGAAGTGAAATAGATTTCAGTTGATTCAAATGAAAAGTCATGATCCCAATCAATCCAAACTCGAAGATAGTAACTAGAATTTTCATCTTGTATATCCACTGATAAAGAATATGATTTCCCCTTAATGACCAATGCGGGACTCAATGAAGTATAATTTGAATAAGCCTGATTACCTGAATGCCCGTCATTATCGGTATCTAGATTAGAAATTCCTGAAAAAGTTACTGCATCGATATAATATTTTTTTTGGTCATCAGCATAAGAAACAGGATAAGATTGTGCTAAAGTGAATAGCGGCAAAAGAATAAAAAAACTATATAAAAAGTGTGTTTTCATACGAATGATTAAGTTTTGAAAAAAGTATAATTGCTTCTTCAAATATTGCGCCAAATAACAATATTTTTTTTATTTATCTGATTTCCAAGTGTTATTATAATTTCTACACCTCAATATTTTCCCAAAATGAACTCATAAAGATACAAATGAAGCATGCGGATAAAAATGAAGCATATCATATACATTTGGATTCAATACGCTATAAAGCCCAGCAAAAACTTCTCTTAGGAGGCTATATTTAGAGAGAGAGAGCACATTGTCAATGAATTATAGAGCAAGATATTAAGTAAAAGACATTTGAATGATTACATGCAATCCAAAAAATACACAACATCTTCAAAAATTGATTGACATAAAAAACAGTAGATTCTTCGATTCCAATTTTTACAATATTATTCACTATTGTCCGTTAAAAATTATATTTAGTCCATTTCGGCAATTTAGTAGTTTTTTTATCGGACAACACTGAATATTATTATCATTTTAGGCTCAGTTATTATTTCATTCACTATTAATATTAGCTTTGCTGCCAAATTAAAAACCAATTTTTATGATTAGTGAAAATAAAGTGGTAAGCCTTCACTACCGACTCAAAGACAGCAACAAAGAAGGTGATATTATTGAAGAAACATTTGGGGATAAACCCCTAGTTTTCATCTATGGAGTCGGATCAATGATTCCTAAGTTTGAAGAAAAAATTGAAGGAAAAGGAAAAGGCGACCATTTGGAGTTTGAAATAGCTGCATCTGAAGCCTACGGAGAAAGAGATGAAGAAGCTATTCTAGATTTACCAATTGACTTATTCAAGGTTGAAGGCACACTAGACATGGAAATGCTAAGTGTTGGCAATGTGCTCCCAATGCAAGATAACGAAGGGAATAAAATGGACGGTATCATCGTAGATGTCACAGAAGACCATATTACAATGGATTTTAATCATCCGATGGCAGGCACCGACTTATATTTCGAGATTGAAATTATTGACATACGAGAAGCTACTTCCGATGAAATTTCTCATGGTCACGTGCATGGTGAGGGTGGACATCATCATCACTAGGGTTTGTATGATATGAATCACTAAATTAGCCAGATTGGCTTTATTGTTTACTTTAATTTAGCTGATTAGAAATTTTAAAAACCATTAATACTTATGATAACTGATAATAAAGTAGTTACACTAAATTATACCTTAAGAGAAAACGGTCCTGATGGTTTGTTAATCGAAAATACATACGAAGGCAATGCGCTAGAATTTATTTTTGGCAACACCAGTATGATGCCTAGTTTCGAGAGTCAGATTGAAGGTCTTGAAGAAGGTAGTTCATTTGCTTTCAAAATCACTTCGGAAGATGCGTATGGTGATATCAATCCCAATGCAGTGGTGGAATTAGAACTCAACATTTTCAAAGTTCACGATCGAGTTGATTATGACGTGATTAAAATTGGCAATAGCGTTCCAATGCAAGATTCGAACGGAAACAGAATGGACGGTAAAGTAATCGAATTAAGCGATACACATGTCAAAATGGATTTCAACCATCCTTTAGCTGGAAAAGATTTATATTTTGAAGGCGAAATAATCAACGTTAGAGAAGCTATGGAAGATGAACTTTCGCATGGTCATTGTCATTCGCATGGCGATCATGATCACAGTCATGGCCATGATGAAGGAGGATGCGGTTGTGGTAGCGGTTGTGGATGTCATTAATTTTAACTTTTATGCAATAAAAAAAGAGGTTAATGGCCTCTTTTTTTATTGC
>DYSI01000063.1 GCA_020718275.1 Draconibacterium orientale | reverse complement strand
CAAATATAGCCTTTCGAGCTTTTCTGCTTTTAATAATTTGTTCGGACAGTTATGACTACAAATTATATTTACAATTTTTCGGCGTGAAAAAAACAAAAATTGCTAGACAAACGTTTTTAAAATTACCGTATATTACGACGCTACGTGAGCCATAATAAATTAAAGCTTTGTATAACAGACTGCTAAAATTCATTGATTTAAGCCTTTATGAAAAGCCTTGTTGCCGCAAGCTTTGGCCTTGTTCTTTAGAATTATTCCAATCTTCGATCCATTTTTATCCAAAAACTTGTAGGAATTAACCGAATCTTCATCTCAGATTTAAAAAAAACCGTATCATTGCATGCTGTATAGTTAAATGAAGATTACCGAAAATCCAATAATAGAGTAAGAAACCATCAAAAAAATTAACACTATGAAGAAGCTTTTTATTTTAGTTCTAGTATCATTTTTCACCACTGGCATTTTTGCACAGTCTCAAATCAATCCTCAGTTAGGGCTTAGTTTTCAAAAATTTACTAATCCGAGTCCTGGCATAGTTTATGATGCTAAAGTGGGTAATACAATTGGCCTCGACCTACGAATGGGAGATCGCTTGCAAATACAACCAGGATTGTTTTATGTCCGCTCTGTAACTGGTTATGAAACCAATTTAGGTCAAATCATCAGTGATAATATTATTTATAATTCATTCAAAGCCAAAGTCTTAGTTAATTTAAATCTTGTTAATACCGATGGATTTAAACTGAGAGTCAATGCTGGTCCATCTTATGATTTTCTTTTATCAGCCAAATATCAAGATTCAGAGATTGACATTTCAGATTCATTCAAAAATGGTACTTTATATGCACAAGCTGGTGCAGGTTTGGATATTTGGTTTTTAACAGCTGAACTTGGTTATATGATGGGCTTAACCGATAGTTTTGAGGGAACTATTTCTACAGACTCAAAAAATATTGGAATGTATTTTACCGTTGGGGTAATTTTTGGGAACTAAATATTTTTGACCAATAGTCAATAAAAAAGCCACTTCTAGAAGTGGCTTTTTTATTGACTATAAAATACTTACAATTAGTTTATAATAATTAATTGAGCGTATTTTGTACCGTTGGCAATCATCTGCAACAAATACGAGCCTTTTGAAAGCTCATTGGTTTGCAGGCTATAAGTATTATTTCCCACTTGGGCAAGTCTAGTTTCGTTCTTAATCATTCGACCGCTCAAATCCATTATTTCGATTTGGATTGTCTCCGACTTTTGACTGTTAAAGTCAATTTGTAGCAACCCATCGCTAGGATTTGGATAGCATTTCATTCTATTTTTAACGTCAGATTCATCAATACTTGCATATTTACAAATATCGAAACGATATTTAAAAGCTTGATAATAAATATTGGCCAACTCTTGGTTGTCTTTGAAAATGAGGGTATTTTCATCATTGCTGTTATTAGCAGCATTACTCCAGTTGTGAGTACCAACAAAGAGCGTAGGTGAAGAATTGGTTCCTTCATCTACAATCATAAATTTATGATGCATAATACCTGCAAAGTCACGATCGTCTTGTAAATCATTCCCAATTAAGGTACTTAAAATACTCCAAACCGTAGTATTACAATCATTTTCGTGGTTAACTAAAATGTTCAAATCTACCGTATTATTATTGACAGCATCTTGAAAAGCATAAGCAATATCTGTACGAGTAATCAACATTGTGGCAACGTTAATATTATGTTGAGCATCTGCAATGGTGTTCAGCAGTTTATCATTGGTTCCATCCGAAGGACTGAAATAGCACTCCACTGCTTTACCATTAATGATAAATTTATGAGGGGTATTATCGGTTTTGAAAATTCCAAACTTGGCATTAGCCATATCTGGAATAGCAGTTTCTGAACCAAACATTTCGTTAAATTCTAAAGTGTAGGTAATTGCCAAACTCTTGTCTTGAATAATGATTACACTATTGGGATCTAGATTTATTTGACCATCCGTGAGATTGGTACTTCCTGTCCAAACAATTGGCACATTGGGATCGGAGTGATTTGCATCTATAACCACGAATTTATTATGCATAATGGTATAATCAGCTCCTTGAAAACTGCCAATCTTTTTTATTCCGGAAACTATATTTTGAATACCCGCATTATTGGCGCTACCGTCGAATATTACGCGAACTACTACCCCACGATTATAAGCAGCATTCAAAGCGGAAGCAATGCTTGAAATACCCGAATCATCAAAATTATAAATCGAAAAATCAATACTAGTTTTAGCTCTGTTGATATAAGCAATCAAAGTATCATCAATGGCATTTGAAAGAAAAATGGCATCAGTTCCGCTACTTACGCTATGGTCAACTGGATGATTAAAATAGCTTATAACCGATCCTGAAGAAGTTGATTGAGTGATAAAAGGACGAATGTTTGCAAAGGCAGTATCGCTACCGGCTACAGAAAAAGCGCGTACATAAACCAATTGTGAGGGGGTTAAACCAGTCAGGGTAATTTGGTGCGAAGTAGTGGCGTTGGTATCGCTGATGCTAGTGCCTAAATTAGGTGTACCTCCGTAATTAAGCGCTGTAGTACCAGGCAAATTAGTTGTCCATTGAATGGTAATGCTATCCTGGGAAATATTAGTTTCGCTAATTAACGAATTAATCATAATAGCATTGTTGGTAATGATATCGTTGGTATCGCGACAAAGCAATTGATAACCACTCGTAGCACTGGTATATGAAAATTGTGAAACAATTCCAACTAAAGCCACTGGCCCCATTGGAATGATACTTCCGATTAATGGATGATTAGAACGAACATAAATAACTGAAGTTTGTCCATTGGCAGTAAAATTATAGGAAGAGTTACTGCTAAAGGTGCCGCCAGGAGTTGTGGTAAAAGTAGCATTATTAATACGTACTAATTCGCCTTCTCGGGCTTCAATCAGTGAATCAGGAACAACCAGCTCAGGGCTTGGCAAAGTGTTGCCAGTACTCAATACCGTAAAGCTGCTTACTGGGTCTATTTCAAGCAGTTGATTGTAATTTTTGAGCACGCCAGTAATTTGGATAGAATCCCCGCGATTGACACTGTTGAGCGTGCTACCGTAAGCAGCAATGCCAGCAGTACAATCTTGAATATAGCGTATAGAACCAAGTTCACCGCCATTAGTAACGATTCCTTTGATAGTTACCGTTGCGCCTACACCTAAGTTGCGGGCAGCTAAAATGGTTATACTCTGCGCAAAACTACTAATTGTAGCGAGCAGTAATAAAGTAAAAATAGAGATTGATTTCATGTTATTGGTTTCAGTTTTAATGATTTATCATATTGGTTAAAAGCGCATGGCTAAAGAAGTTGTGAATCGGCGTCCCATACCGAAAAAGACTGTAGCAGAACGAGCTTCGGAATCATTCCAAACTTGGTCGCCATAGGAATCATTGTTTTGGGCATCTGAAATATAGGTTGCATCCAAAAGATTGTATACCGCAAATCGCAAGTCGAAATTAAGTTTCTTAATTTTAAAATGATATCCTGCAAATGCGTCTACTAAATAGTAATTGGGGATTCTCCAGCTTTGTTTTGGAGTACCATCTTCATTAAAAGCATTCTTATTATCAGACTTATTTGGATCTAGCGAAATTGGGTCAAATTCGGAATAGAATTTAGCAAAATAGGTAACACTACTTTTTACATAAACTCCTTTCACTGCTTTCCAAGGCAATTGCCAACGAATACCTTCGTAGAGTTGAGTTTGAGCGGCGTCACCAACATACAAGCCTTTAGCCATATAGTAAGTATACCCTACCACAGTACCAGTATTGTCGTCGACCACTTCAGCCGAATCCGAAGACATCCAGCGCCAGTCGCCAAGCGAAATGGAAGTTTCTGAAGTTAGTCCTTTGGTAATTTCATAGCTCAGTTCTCCTTCTAATCCCTTATGAAGGGCATCCATGCCGTTGATATTTACGCTAAAAACGTTTTCGTCATTATCTCTAAAAGTGAAAGCCCGATCGGCAGGTTTGTTTTGCCAATAGGTGATATAGGCGTTAAAATTAAGTGCTAAGCGTTTATTAGTAAAACTATACCCTATTTCTGTAGCCATTATTTTCTCGTTCTTTATATCGCGATATTCACGGTTGTTATTGTCGTAAACATTGCTAAATCGAGGTGCTTTATTAAGATAGCCGGCGTTAAAAAACACATTTTGACTTTCAGTAATATTGTAATTAGCGCCCGCTTTGACGGTAAAGCCAGGGATGTATTTCCAATTGGTTTCGGCATATCGTGCTTCGGGACTATTCACATGGTAGGCTTTTCCATTCACCATTAAGGTATCGCTATAAACTGTTGTCACATCTCCAATTGGGAAAACAAAACGGGTACTATCATGATATCCAACTGCTTGTGAGTAAACTACCCCATCGATTACCAAATCCTTCTTCTTGAAATAATCAATTCGTTTGTAGCCTGTGGTAGCAAGACTCAAATTAGTAAAAATCGACCAATTGCCAGATTGATATTTGAGTTGCCCAAATAAACCTCCCCAACGAACCAATCCATCATTATTATAAAGTATTTTATCGCCTTCTGATTTCAAATAATTAGGATCGGTGTAGTTATTTCTTTCTTGAGTAAGAGACACTAAATCAATATATTTGGAAGCGCCAAGCATATCGTATGCAGTACGGTAGTGTTCACCTTTATAAGTTCTTAAGTCAATACCTCCAGATACATTTAGCTGCTTACTTATTTTGTAATCAACCGTTGAAAGTAATCCAAGCCAAAAGTGATTGTTCATGGAGGCGCGAATAATGTCGTTGGTACCTTTGATGGTAGGATCCGTAACTCCTTTTACATTCGCGTCGTAAATTGATTGAAAATTTGTGGTTCCGTCTGCAATAGGATTTGTGGTATGGGTTAATCCTGTACCGCCACCATTTCCAATCGAAAGGTATACAATATTCGACATATACATTTTAGGACTGATATTCCAGTAATCGCGTAAACTGAACATTGGTTTGTGATAGAAATTGACAATTTCGTTTATCTTGTTAGGGCTTGTTTCTCCCTCTGCGGTTCGGGTCAGATAGCCCCAATGAGAATTGTAACGAAGTCCAAGGTTTGTTGGCAGACCATCGATATAATCCTCTGGATTATTCATGCCAATGCTTTCGGCATAATCGGTACTGTAAAGGGTGATAGGTTTTTTGTAAGCTCTTTGGCCGTGCTGCTGTGGTGCCCCCATAGCAGAAGCAGTAAGAAGGTGATTACCAAGTTTTTTATCGATTCTTAAATAATAGAAATAGCCTTTAGTCCAAGTTTCTTGCACCCAGCCATTGCCTTGTTTATAGGAGCCTGCAAAAGTAATTCCCCAACCTTTTTTGAGCGGTCCCGTGCTTAGGGCTAAAGAAGTTCTGCTAAAACCATCATTGCCAAATTCTTGTTTGATTGTTGCACCTGCTTTTGCTTCGATTCCTTTGGTGATGATGTTCATGGTTCCACCAATCGATGGAAGAGCCAATTTAGATGCGCCTAAACCTCGTTGAACCTGTATACTGCGCGTTGCCATGTCCAATCCAAACCAGTTTGACCAATACACCCAGCCATTTTCCATATCATTTACTGGTATTCCGTCGAGCATTACGGCCACATTACGCTGGTTGAAACCCCGAATATTGATTCGAGCATCGCCATCGCCTCCTCCTTGCTGGGTGGCGTATACTCCTGGCGTTGAGTTAAGAATCATTGGTAAATCTTGGCTTCCTAATTCTTCTGCTAATTTAGTGGGCTTGATTGAGGAAAATGCTACTGGTGTTTCTCTTGTCTTGGCAACATCAGCTATCACTTCTACTTCTTTAAGAGTGGTATTTACGAGATTGATTTTAACATTGATACTTGGTTTATTCAAAATCACCTTCTTGATAACTTGCTCATAACCAACATACGAAAAGGTAAGTTGGTATTCACCATAAGGTAGGCTAAACGCAAATTTCCCGTCCAAATCACTTACCATCCCTTTTCCTTGGCTGTACATAATATTTACTCCAACCAAATTTTCAGCGGTCACAGCATCAGTTACCAAACCACTGATAGTTCCAGTTTGGGCTAAAGTTGCTAAGGTAGTGCTAATTAAGAATATAAATACTAGTAGTTTTTTCTTCATAGCCGTTCTTTTTTAAATCGTTTTAAGGCAAAAAAAATCCTCTTGTAAGAGGGTTTTTTTTGAAAATATTATTCTATAATAATTATTTGATAATGACTTTTTTAGAGACTATACTACCATCTGCAAATTTCACACTGACCATATAAACTCCTTTTTCCAAATCATTGGTAATGACTTTCATATCACCACGTTCTAGCGAATTTTCTTCGAAAAGAACGCTTTGACCAACCATATTTATCATTTCAACCGACTGAATAATCTCGGTTCCTTTCACTAAAAAGAAACCTGTGGTGGAAGGATTTGGGTAGAAAAAGCAATCGTTTTGTTTAGCTTGGCTACTGATAATGCCATTAGGCTGACATTGGTTTTGGTGCCATCCAAGGGTAGAAAATACACGAACACCCAATGAGTCCCATTCAGCAGCTGGATTGAAATAATTGGGATTAGTGGTAATTCCTTGTTGAATACCATATTTACGAACTAAGGTTTGGCGCTTGGTCCACCAACGGGCTCCGCCAGCGCTAGTAAATCCATTGAGGGTATCAGCAGTCCATGCAATACCAGGGTCTTGACCTATTTTACCAATGATATCTACATAAACACCATTAGTTTTTTCTAAAGTCACTACATCATCTCCATTGAAATACATCATTTTATTTATCGTGTAAACAGGACATAAAAAAGTATCAGCTTTTGCTTGTAGTTCGGCAGAAACAACGGTATCCTGATCTACTCCGTTTGTATCTCTTTTGTCACTTACAGCAACCCAACATTCGGCTGAGGGTAAAACATGACTTAATCCAACTGGAGATGGCGTTGTTCCACCGTTTGAATATCTAACTAACATATAGCCATTTAAATTAACAGCTTGGTTAGTGGGGTTATAAATTTCTATCGCGCGGTCATTTCCGTAGGCATGCACGTACTCTGAAATAAAAAGTTCGCTGCACTGAGCAAAACTAAAAGCGCTAATCAATAAAGAAATGGCAAAGAGTAAAATTGATTTCATAATGGTTGTGTAAATTTAATTCATTTAAGATATTGATAAATATTTCAACTTATTCGGTCTGCAAAATTATAATTAAAACCGATTGAAATAATACATTATTTTATTATTGTGTTAAACTATTGATTCAGTAAAAATCGTCATAGTGGCTAGAGCAGCATTTGTAACTTTCCACAAAAATTATGCCCACTAAAACTGCATTCAATAATGCAATTACTATTTATAAACAATTGTTAATCAATACTTCAACGATTATGAATGCTTCGACTATTCTTTGTGTAAGGAAATTAAAAAGGATTCGGTAGCAGTTTGCTTGTAAAATTAATAGGTTCTAATTTTCAAGGCAATCTCATCCATAAGCCATCTGGGAGTAGAGGTAGCTCCGCAAATCCCCACGTGGTCATTTTCTTGAAACCAGTCGTGAACAAGGTCGTTGGCCGAACTTACAAAATAGGTTCTTGGATTTATTTCTTTACAAACTTCATGTAAATATTTACCATTAGAACTTTTTTGTCCACTTACAAAAACGATAACATCATGATTTTTGGAAAACTCGCGCAATTGCGGAGCTCGATGCGAAACTTGTCGGCAAATGGTGTCATTGACAATAAACTGCGCCTTGCTACCGATTTCCTTTTGTTTGTTTTCAATGGCTGCCACCATATGCTGAAACCCCTCCATTCCCTTGGTAGTTTGTGAATAGAAATTGATGGGTTTGTTGAGATCAATTTTTTCTAAATCCTGTTCCTCACTTACAATAATGGCGTCATTTTTAGTTTGACCCGCCAAGCCAACTACTTCTGCATGACCAGGTTTACCATAAATAACCACTTGACCATCAATGGCTTTTATCTGATCGTAGCCTTGACGAACACTATGCTGCAAGCGCAAAACTACAGGGCAGGACGCATCTATGAGTTCAATGTGGTTTTCCAAAGCAATTTTGTATGTTTCAGGTGGTTCACCATGAGCACGTATGAGCACGGGAACGTTATGCAATTGTTTGAGCTGTTGGTGATCGATAATCACTAAACCAAGTTTATTGAGCCTTTCCACTTCCATATTGTTATGCACAATATCTCCCAAACAATATAAACTATCCCTTGTGGCCAGGATGTTTTCGGCAGCTTGTATGGCATTCACAACACCGAAACAAAAACCGGAATTGGTATCAATGCTTACCTTCATAATTTGTTTTTATAATTTTATTTTCTTCTGCAAAGATAATTCCTTTGGTTCATCTATAACCTCCCTTTTGATGATATGGGATAGTTTTATTTTGATGTGCTGAGAAAAAAAAAGACCTTTGTAAAATGAATATAAATAAAGAAACCACTAGCGAGATCCACGATCAACTGTATAGATTGGGTTAGTTTTATTTTGATGTGTTAGGAAAAATCCCGTTAGTCGGTGCATTGAGACTTCGGCGTGAGCTCAGTCGAACGCTTGCCGAAATGGATTAAATATTGGTAGAAAAATAGAATGAGTTTAAAATGCGTGCCATGGGTACGCAATATTTCTTAGACATTTCAAAGATAAAAAGAATTTTAAAAAAAAGTGACATCTTTTAAAAACACATCGTAATAATTTGGTTATCAAGAATATAATTACTATTTTTGAAGAAATATTAATATATCATGTTTAAAGCCAACAATCAACCCGGGTTATTCACATTTGAAAATCAATTGCTTAATAATGAACAACAACAGCCTTTAGAAAAGACACCGGAAAAAGCATTTTACAATATCGTATTTACCAATAAAGGAAAGCGATTAC
>DYSI01000026.1:17824-31679 GCA_020718275.1 Draconibacterium orientale | reverse complement strand
GGATATTGCTGAGGACTAGTCCCCGTCCCAAGTGTTATTAAGGTCTGACCGATGGCAGGAATGCTGATAAAAACCAGCATAAGCATCGCAAAGACAGACAATAACATTTTTTGAGAAAAATGCGTCAAGTTTGTTTTCATAAGTTAATAGTTTAGTTAATATAAAAATGGTGTTTAATGTTTGCATTGAATCGACAAACATAAAAAAATTTATGTTTATACAAAACATAATTAGTAACATCTTGATAACAAAAACAAACAAAATATACTTAAAAGCTGTATATCTTTGGCAAAACCATTGCCTGTTTAATATGTAAAAGTTCCTAAATCGCTAATATTGAATACATTGATTCAGTAGTTTATAAGCTACTGAATCAATGAGGAATTTATTACTTATTGAATTATTAGCCTTCGCGTAGTTGAAAATTGTTCGTTCGACAAGCGAATTAAATAAACTCCTTTGGCCCAAGTACTCATATCCATCATCTCAGAATATCCAGTGCTATTGATGTTTAATTCCTTTTCGAATAATCGTTGACCTTGTGAATTCATCATTTCCAATTTAACGCGGCTCATAATTTGACCATCAAATTCCAGTGCAAATTTACCTTTGCTAGGATTTGGATAGACCTTGATACTCAAAAGTTGATCAATAGTTTCAATTTCAAGCAAATAATTAATATTTACAGAATCTTTGGCGGTACAACCATAAGCATCTTCCACTTCCACTACATAATTATTAATACCCAATTGAGCATTAATATAGGCGTTTACGATAATGGACTGCACGGTATCGCCAGTGTTCCAAGTATAGTTAACGTACCCAAATCCAGCATCAAGCATCACCGATTGTGTATCAAGTATAGTAATATCAGGCCCTAAGAATACATAAGGAGTATTAACCGTAACCATCACAGAATCAATCACCGCACAAGCAGAGGCATCCGTTACAGTAACTACGTAAACAGTTGTAATATTAGGTGAAACCATAAATGAGTTTGTGCCGACTCCATTACTCCATAAATAGGAAGTACCATTGCCAGAAGCTGAAATTGTGACATCTTCTCCATTACAAATCATGGTATCATTTGAAATAATCACACTTGGACCACCCAAAATACTCACTAAAACCTGATCAGAATTTGAACAATTCGTAACTATGCTTGTTACATTAAGGGTGTAAACCGTATTAGAAGTAGGATTAGCAACCGTATTAGACATAGTAGGTTGGCTCAATCCATTGGATGGGGTCCACAAATAAGTCATATTGGAGATCGGGTTGCTGCCAATCAATCCTCCGCTACCATTACAAGGAATGGCAATATCGAATCCTGCATCAGCAAGTGGGATAGCCTGTACCTGTGCATAAACAGTATCAGTGTTAGAACAATTAAGCGCACTAGTGTACGAATAGACTATTTCGTGGGTACCAACACCAGCAACACTTGGACTAAATACATTTCCACTCATGCCATTTCCAAAGAATAAACCTCCACTAGGACTTGCTACAAGCGTTTCATTTGCGCCATTGGCACAATATGTAGCAACATTAGAAGTAATACTTACCGTCGGTATTGCACCAACTACAACCTTCACGGTATCCGAAACCATAGAAACCCCATCAAACACATTCAAAACATAAGAAGTGGTAACAGTAGGCGAAGCAACAGGGTTAGGAACTGTTTGAATATATCCAGAAGGAACTGAGGTCCATGCAAATAAGTAAGAACCTGAGCCTCCTCCAACATAAGCATTCAACTGTACTTGTTCACCAGCACAAATGGTATCTGGTGTGGCTGTTGGGTTGATAGTAAGTGGACCACCAATTCCGATAGTTACTAATACATTATCAGAACTAGTACAAGTAGATATTTGGTCAGTTACATTTAGAGTAAATAAAGTAGTACTAGTCAATGGATTAGTGGTAGGATTTTGCAAATTAGGATTGCTAAAATTAGCAGCAGGAATCCAAGAATACGAATAATTGCCAGTACCACCAGTGGCACTTCCATTTAAGGTAGCAGAAGCTCCAGAATTAATACCTTGGTCAGAACCCGCATTGGCAGTTGGTACATCATACACATGAGTAACCATCGAAATGGAAGAAGTACAAGTATTAGGCGCGGTATAGGAATATTCAATAGTATGATAGCCTACACCAGCCGTTGCAGGATTAAAGGTATTGCTAGACACCCCATTACCACTAAAATAACCACCAGATGGACTACCAATTAAAACTGCAATGGAACCATTTTGGCAATAGGATGTATCCAAACCAGTAAAATTAACAGTCGGACTTGCATTTACAGTAATGGTAACCGATGAATTTGCAGAACTTGTTCCATCACTCACCTGAACTTGATAAATGGTTGTTATCGTTGGACTTACAATTGGATTAGCTATATTGCTTGTAAAACCAGCAGGAGTAGAAGTCCAAGAGTAGATATAAACTCCAGTTCCACCTGATGCTAAAACATTGAGCTGAGAACTATTACCACTACAAATAGAGGTTGGAGTTCCTGAGGCGCTCGCAGTAACAGGGCCAGTACCAACGGTTACTTGCATATTGTCAGTCCCCAAGCATCCGGTAATCGTATCTTCAACTTGTAAACTAAATATTTGAGAAGTCGTTAGAACTATGGTTGAGGTAGATGCTGCATTAGGATTATTTACTAATGTTGCAGGCGACCAAGCATAGGCATAATTAGCAGCACCACTCGCAGAAGCTACTAGATTAGCGGTTTGTCCTGAATTAATAATCTGGTCTGCTCCAGCATTTGCGATTGGATTTGGATTAACCGTAACCGATTGATTATCGGAATTAGAACAAGAAGTAGCCGCATTGGTATACACATAATTGACATTCCAATTTCCGGCACCCGCAATACTTGGGTTAAATACATAACTTCCTGAAGACATACTTACTCCCGTCCCAGAGAAAACACCACCTGAAGGCGAACCAACCAAAGTCATCACACTGCCATTGGCACATACAGGCGAAGTCAAACCGCTAAAAGTAACCGTTGGTACTGGATTTACAGTCACCACTACTGAACTAGTGGCATTCGATGCGCCCGAAGTTACCGTAACGGTATAGGTAGTTGTAACAGAAGGCGTAACCTCAACATTCGCTAGAGAAGAAGCGAATCCACTTGGACTTGAAGACCAGGAATAAGAATAAGCGCTACTACCGCCAGTTGCCAAAGAAGAAATAAATGAGGTATCTCCATTACAAATTGTTGATGGAGATGCTGAAGTTGATACCGACAAAGGCACACCACCAACAGTAACAGTCATATTATCTGTAGAGTAACAGTTATTTATAGTATCCTTAGCTTGTAAAGTAAACACTTTTGAAGCATTTAAAACCACCGTACTAGGATTAGCCATATTTGGGTTAACCAAAAATGCGATTGGAGACCATGAATATCCAACATTTGCCCCACCTGTTGACGATCCACTTAAAGTGGTTGAACCAGGACTCGCTAAGAAAATATCTGTACCAGCATTGGCAAGCGGAGTTTGATGAATCTGAACTATTTGGGTTTTGCTATTGGTACAACCACCTGCGCTAGCTTGATACATAATTGTGTTATTACCGAGATTAGCCGCAGCAGGATTAAACTGATTTCCAGAAATGCCAGGTCCACTAAATGTACCTCCAGCTGGAGTACCTACGATACTTACGGTGGCTGAATTGTTGCAGTAATTAGCTGACAATCCAATAATGGTAATGGTTGGCAATGGATTGACTGTAATGAAAACACTATCATCAGCTTGTAAAGAACCAGAGACAACATGTATCTTAAACCATTCCGATACAGTTGGGGTAACTACTGGACTTTGCTGTGTTGAAGTAAAGCCACTTAATGAAGACCATGCATAGGAATAAGCACCAGTTCCACCACTCGCTAATGCATTTAAAGTGGTTGTATTACCAGCACAAAGCGTTGTTAAGCTGGCGCTTCCAACCACGGTTAGCGTAGGACTTGTTACCGAAATAGTTACTTGATCTTTATCACTACATGTATTGGTGGAGTTGGTAGCAGTAAGTTCGTAAATCGTTGCAGCAGTTAATACCGTAGTGCTTGGATTTTGAATATTAGCATTGCCTAATTTAGCAGCAGGTGTCCATGAATATGTATAAGTACCTGTGCCTCCACTAGCGCTACCATTGAGTGTTGTAGAAGTTCCACTGTTTATTATTTGGTCAACTCCAGCATTGGCAATAGGAGCTGCATTGACTGTGGTTGTTTGAACTTCATCATCGGTACATCCATTGACAGTAACAGAATAAGTTATCGAATTAGCGCCAATGTTTGCAGTAGCTGGATTAAATTGATTAGAAGTAATTCCATTTCCAGAGAACGTTCCTCCGATTGGTGAGCCAACTAAGGTCGTGATTGCATCGTTATCGCAATAGGTGGCATTTAATCCACTAAAACTTGCCACAGGCATTGGAATTACAGTGACTACAACAGAACTATTAACTGTATTGGTTCCATCATTCACGCCAACATAATAAGTAGTTGATACATTAGGCGTTACCACAGGATTAGAAATTGTAGAGGTAAAACCAGCCGGAGAAGAAGTCCAGACATAGGTATATGACCCACTTCCGCCAAGAGCTGTTGCGTTTAATTGCGAGCTCGAACCTTTACAAATTGTATTAGGCGTGGCTGTCGTATTAACTGCAAAAGAAGTTCCAACAGATACAAGCATATCATCATCATCTGCACAAGTACTAGTTACATCAATTACGTGCAAGGTGAAAATGGCAGAAGTTGTCAAAGCAATTGTGGTAGGATTTTGAATGGCAGCATTCACCAATTTAGCGGTAGGCGTCCAAGAATAGGAATAAGATCCTGAACCAGCACTTGCACTACCAGATAATAAAGTTGAGCTTCCACTTGTAATAGATTGGTCAACCCCAGCATTAGCAATTGGTGGATTATAAACAGTTACCGATTGCATTGATGAATTAGAACAACCTAATGCATTCGTATAGGAATATGTAATATCATGAGAACCAACAGTCACCGTCGAAGGATTGAATATATTACCTGTAATTCCATTACCGGTAAATGTTCCCCCACTAGGAGAACCCGTTAGCAAAATTACACCCCCATTCGTACAAGCTTTTGAAGACAATCCGCTAAAACTTACAATTGGGGTAGGATTAACTGTAACAAAAATACTATCTTCAGCGCTAAGGGAACCAGAGGTTACAAATACTTTCATCCAAGCAGATTGAATAGGATATACTATTGGACTTTGTGAACTAGCAGAAACACCAGCCGGATTAGAGCTCCATGCGTAAGTATAAACTCCAGTTCCACCACTTGGGATGGCATTTAGAACGATGCTATCGCCCAAACAAATGGTGGTTGAAGACGAACTAGCAATAACACTTAGCACAGGACTTGTAACATTAGCATTCACTTGATCTTTATCAAAGCAGCTATTACCAATATTGGTGGCTGTTAATTCAAAAGTGGTAAATGCCGTTAAAGCAGTGGTAGTTGGGTTTTGAAGATTTGCGTTTACCAGTTTAGCAACTGGAGTCCAACTATAGCTAAACGATCCAGTTCCACCTGTTGCACTACCATTTAATGTTGTTGAAGTTCCACTTGCAATAATTTGGTCAACTCCGGCATTAGCAGTTGGGGTAGCATAAACCGTAACATTTTGCGTTTCGATGTCTGTACAACCACCAAGGGTAACAGAATAGACTATAGCATTTACACCTAAGTTTGCGCTGGCTGGATTAAATTGATTGCCACTAATTCCAGGACCAGAAAATGTTCCGCCCACAGGAGACCCAACTAAAGTTGAAGAAGCATCAGTATTACAATAGCTTGAATTTAGTCCACTAAAGCTAGCATTAGGTGAAGGTAAAACAGTAACCACAGTGGAGGAATTTACGGTGGTGGTACCATCATAAACTGCTACTGTATAGGTCGTCGTAATGGTAGGCGTGGCCACCGGATTTGCTATACTTGCATTAAATCCAGCAGGATTAGAAGTCCAGGTATACGTATAAGTTCCTGTTCCACCACTTGCCACAACATTCAGTTGAGCATTTGTACCCACACAAACAGAATTAGGGGTGGCACTTGTTGAAGCAGATAAAGGAGTATTCACAGTGACTAGGATTTCATCCCCAGATACACAAGTACTCACTACATCCGTTACATTTAACATAAAATTGGTAGTGGTTGTGAGTGCAAGTGTTGTTGGATTTTGAATATTTGCGTTGATTAATTTTGCAGCTGGTGTCCATGCATAAGTATAACTTCCTGAACCACCGCTCGCACTTCCGCTTAGGCTAGTTGAAGTACCACTAGAAATATTTTGATCTGTCCCTGCATTTGCAATCGCTGGACTATATACGTGAACAGTCATTTTGGAAGTATCTGTACAACTAGATGAATTAGTATACGAATATGTGATAGAATAGGTACCTGCAGCGACCATGTCTGGATAGAAATAATTACCGACTATACCACTTCCTGAGAAAATCCCTCCACTTGGAATTCCAGTAAGTAATACTGAATCGCCATTAGTACACGCTTTGGTCGGTAAGCCCGTAAAACTAGCAACAGGAACAGGATTTACGGTTATATAAACACTGTCTTCAACTGAAGAAGCGCCTGAGGTAACCACCACTTTATACCATGCTGATTGGGTTGGTGTGATTGTAGCACCTTGACTAATACTGGTATAACCCGCTGGATTTGATGACCAAGCATAACTATAAACACCATTACCGCCAGAGGCTAAGGCATTAATATCAGTAGAACTTCCCGAACAAATTGCAGTTGGCGTGGCACTTGCATCCGCTGATAATATAGAACCTGTAACGGTAATAACTACTTGATCTTTATCATTACAGCTATTGGTTGAGTTGGTAGCGGTTAGTTCAAAAACGGTCGTTGCTGCTAGAACAGTTGTAGTTGGATTTTGCACGGCAGCATTGACCAATTTGGCAATAGGAGTCCATGAGTAATTATAAGTACCGGCACCGCCTGTGGCACTTCCAGTCAAACTTGTGGAGGTTCCATTTGAAATTGTCTGATCAGTACCTGCATTTGCGGTTGGGGCTTCATTTACCATAACATATTGAGTATCTGCATCAGAACAGCCACTTTGAATCACATTATAAATGATAGAACTCGTGCCTAAAGTAGCAGTGGCAGGGTCAAAGGTATTTGAACTAATGCCAGATCCAGAGAAAACTCCTCCCGCAGGGGAACCCGTAAGGGTTGCTACGACATCATTATTACAATAAGAAGCAGCAAGACCACTGAAACTTGCGACAGGAACCGCTTTAACCGTTGCTGTTTGCAAGGATGAATCAGAACAAGCTCCGTTCACATAAACATATTTTATTATGTTAGCCCCTAGTGCAGCTGTGTATGGGTTAAATACTGAACCTGAAATACCAGTACCAGAAAAAACACCTCCTGCAGGCGTGCCCACTAACGAACTGCTTGCTTCATTAGCACAATAATTTGCAGCCAAACCTGTGAAACTTACCACCGGAGGCTGACTAATGGTTAATAACATCGAATCTTCAATTGATCCACAAATGGCATTACTAGCTTCCACTTTTAGGTACATGCTACCCGCAGAAAAATCAGCTGCACTTGGATAATAGGTTGCAGCGATTGCATTTCCATTAGCAAAACTACCAGTTCCATTGGTAGTCCACTGAATATTAGTGTAATTAGTAGCCGAGGCTGTTGAGGTAGTATAAGAACTCGCACAAAGAGACACATCGCTACCAGCATTAACGGTTGGCGTATTGGCAACTTCAACAGTAGTATTGATAGTATCATTTGCATTGAATAAATCTGCGGTATCATTAGGATTGGAAGTCCAAGCCATAACATCAGTAGTTCCTACAGGGAAATTGAAGTTTCCAAGGGTCACAATTTGACTTGCAGCAGCAGCTAAACTGCCAGTCCATGCAAAAGGTGACTGCAGTACACTTCCTATTTTCCAATTGATAGTAACTCCAGTAAGCGTATTCAACCCAAAATTTTTCAAATTAACTTTTACAGACTGTGAGCCCGACCCACAAACTTCATCAAGTGGACTTGTAAAAGCTGTTAAACCTGCATCGATATCTGAACCAAATTCATCAGCACCAATATCAGGTAATGTTGAATGACGAGCTGTACCATCGATGTCGGTGGTAATACCAGTAATAGGGGTTCCCAATTTATCAAGGCTAATATTTTGTACATGTAAATCTGAGGTGGACACAAAATTCGGATTCATTGAAACACTATTCGCATCTCCTGAGCTTGCTGTTTTCCATGCTGCTATATCAGTGGTGATAGTTCCTGCAAAATAGCCAAGAGTACCTGTTGAATACATATTATTGTAATTCGAAACCGTATTATTGGAACTATAGTAGTATTGCGTATAGCCACCTCCACTAGCGATAAAGTTATTATTTTTAACCTGCGCATTGGTGCTTCCTCGGTCATAATAGGCCGCACGAGTGGTTGAGGTGGTAGCCGTTAGGTTGCAATTATTGAAGAATACATCCACATAATTTGTGGTATAGGTGTATAAACAAACCGAGGTAGAAAAAGGGTCCGAGGTATTTGCAATAAAATTATTATTGACTTTAATTCTATCTGTTGCACTTCCTACAACATTATAAAGATAAATACCGTAGGCACTGCTAGTAGTTTCAACTTTAATGCGATTGCTACTAATAACTAAGGGATAATTAACATAGTATGAGATAACAGCATATCCAGTACCCGTATTGGTAATATTAATTTGGTTTGCACGAATCTTAAAATCATAAGCATAGTAAAGATATAAGCCGTACGAAGGAGCCGTAATAATATTACTATCAATTTCCCATCCAGAAGCCATACTTGAAGTACTATTTCCTCTGATATAGACTGCATTATTTTGGGCTGTAATGTTATTCTGGGCAATTCTTATCGTGCTACTTACCCCTGGATAGGAATAAACAGCTGCGCCATAGGTTAATTGAGTGGAAGTTGAATTGAGTACATTATTTCTAACCACAATATTACTACAAGATCCCACCACCTCTACTGCATGTCCATAGGTGCCAGTAGCACTAATGGTCATATTTTTGAAGATGAAATTATTGGCTCCAGTATTAAACCTAACAGTGGCAGCATCGTTATAGACAGAGCTACTGTAAGTTAAGGTAACATCGTTGCTATCACCACTCAAAGATTCAAAGGTAATTGGACGCGTGATTGAGGCGTTGGTAACAGATCCCAAGCTAATCTTTTCGGTATAAGTTCCATTTTGAACTCTAAAAGTAACCCAATCAGAAATACCATAAGTATTCAAAGCGGCAATTGCATCAGTAAAAGAGGCATAAGCACCACTAGCACCGATGGTATAATAACCTGCTAAAGCGCCAACTACAGTCCTATTTCCCAGCGGGTTGGTAATGGTCGGTGTTGTAACTGTTCCACCAATAATCATCGAAGTACATTGTGCATCGACCCAATCGCCATTGATAGCAGAAGTAGGAATATCGTAGGCTAACCAGAAGTAATTGGTACCACTTTGCAAAGTTTGAGTGCCAGTTACCGTAAATGTTCCATTAGGATTGGCAACAAGGCTACCAAACTGATTAGTAGCGGCAAAAGTTGAAGAGTTTCCAGTATAAAAAACCTTAGCAGTTGCAATATCAATAGCTGCATTTGAGCTTCCTGCGGTACTAAAAGTAAAGGAGGTGGCATTTTTTGGATTGGCGCTATTCAGCATGACCACTTCAACACCAATTATTTCTTGATCATTAATACCTTTGAGAATAGTGGTATTATTATTTTGAGTGGTTGTACTCGAAACATAAGACATTGGCTGTGGTGGAGCATATTCAAATCTAATATTTGCTAAACGATCACTTGCATTTAAAGTGGTTGGCATGCTAGAATTATTGTTGGCATATCTTGCCCTGTTAGGACTCACCGTATTATATCTCCAAAATGGATAATTCATGAAATAAACTCCTGAGCTCTGAACAATAAGCACTTCTAAATTATCAGTTCCATTGTATGAAAAATCAAGATCTAAATCAACTTCCATCCAACCGGAAGTAGCATCATTCGGAAAATTGCCACTATATACTTGGGTATAACCCGTTGTAGCATAGCCCCCCGAAACTAATGAACTTGCAGAGGTATGTTTCATATAAATCGTGACATTTAAAATTTGATTGGCGATATTCGTTCCCGTCTCTTTATAGAAAGCTAAGGCAGAAATATCTTTTGCTGCTCCCATTTCACTTTGCAAATAAATTCCTTCCCATGCATGATTATTACGATAATGCACTGGTTGATCGGAATCTGCATTGGTTCCGGTTCCTACAATCAAATACTGCTTAATCTTACGGTTTCCTGTTGGACTTGTGTTGGTGGGGGTTTTAGTATTACCACCAAGAATAAAGGAGGTACAACTAGCATCCACTACATTATTAATAGTAGCAGCACTGCTAATATCATAAACTAACCAGAAATAATTTTCCCCAGCAGTCAATGCCTGTGTTCCTGTTACCGTAAAAGCGCCATTAGGAGAAGCATAAGCACTTCCGAAGGAGGTAGTGGTACTAAAAGTTGTTGAAGTACCTGTATAATAAACTTTTGCACTACTTATATCAGAGGCCGAAGTTGAGCCCGAAGTATTAAAACTTAGTGATGTAAGCGAAAGTGGATTCCCTGTATATTGAGTTTCAACTTTTACTAATACTATTTCCTGGTTACTTGATCCAACAGCAACATTATCTATACTTGGATGAGAACAAGTAGCACTCAAATAAGCCATCGGTTGAGGCAATACATATTCAAACCTTGCATTTGGTCTTTGATTAGTGGCAGTTAAACTGGTTGGAGGACCACTAAATGAATAAGCTCTTCGGGCTTTATTAGGAGTGACCGTAGTATAACTCCAATAAGGATAGTAATTCCAGGTACTTAAAGGCTTTTGTTGAACAACTAATAAATGAATATTACTGTACCCATCATATAAGAAAGTATTATCGAGAATAACCCCTAGCCAACCAGTTTGCAAATCATTAGGCATTGGACCTTGGTAAACTAAAGTGTAGCCACTGAGGGAATAGTTACCATCTGCTAAAGAGGTAGTAGCTGAATTCTTCATATAAATCGAAATATTATCGATTTTATCAATCACATTCGTTCCACTAGCTTTATACCATTGTACTTTATTAATTTCCTTGGGGCCTACTCCTATTTCACTAGCCAAATAAATTGACTCATGAACTCCATCATAGAAAGGTGGAAAAATAGGACCGTTATAAGTATTGGCAGTGCCTGTTCCAACGGTTACTTGACCGACTATCACTTTAGTCTGTGTAGGAGAAGTAACGGTAGGGACATGAGTTGTTGCACTAATCGTTGCTTGAGTGCAGCTTGCATCAACATAATTTCCAATCACTGCATAAGATTGAATATCGTAGGATAACCAAAAATAATTAATACCCTCGGCAAGCACCTTAGTTCCACTAACACTAAATGAAGCACCAGGTGAAGCCACTACACTACCGAAAGATTGAGTGGTAGAAAAAGAAGGATTACTCCCAGTATAATAAACTCTTGCATTATGAATATCACTTAGAGCAGTGGTACCCGTTGTTGTGAAATTTAAGTTAGTAAGTGAAAGCGGACTATATGCGCCTACTGTTTCAACTTTTACTTTTATAACTTGTTGATTAGTTGCCCCTAAAACCACTGGCAAAGTATCTTGCAAAGTAGTAATAGAAGAGATTGCCATATTTTGCGGTTGATATACTTTGATATCATCCACGGCGATGTCTGAGCTCCAACTGATTCCCGAAAGCGAGGTGATTCTCAATTTGATGTTAGACATTCCTGCATAGGCAGACAAGCTCAAATCAGCATGTCCCCAAGCAGCAGTGTTTGATGTTTGCTGTTGTCCTTGTTTGGAGAATATATCAGTGGACCAGGTAGCTCCACCATCGGTAGAAACTTGAACGCTCAATTTGCCCATGGTAGCCCCATACATGAAATAATAAAATTCAAGTTTAGGATTAGTGAGTGCCGAAAAATTATAAAGTGGACTTACCAAATAGCTAGTCTTAGAATAACAATAATTTCCAACGCTATAGGCAGCGGTGTAAATATATTTTCCTGCTGCACTTCCAAGAGTATGGTCAACAGTTGGCCCTGTAAAAGTATAGGGAGCTGTACCAGCTCTAGGTATCCAATCATTATTATCCCCAATAACATTTACCCAGTCAGTAGTTAAAATGTATGTTCCGTTACAAGCTGGCGAACCTGCTGCTGGAGTTTGAGACTCAAAGTCAGTGAAATTTGGAAAAATTGAAATCCCTGGAAAATCCGTTTTTGCACTATCCAAAATTCCAGGAGAAGAATAATAATCTGCAGCATTATAGCTCCATACCTTATAATAATAGGTAGTATTTGCATTTAATCCTATATGAGATATATTGGTTGAACTTACTGCATTTCCACGATAAAGCACTGTTCCTTGACCAAGTAGTATTTGATTACCAACTGGATACGCAACTCCATTTTGTGGGGTTGCAAAGTTATTCACCGTATTATACGTAATAATAATACTATCATTGCTTGTATTTGCTATCCAATCGAGATCTATGGTAGAAGCATTGACGGCAGTTGCATAGAAAGTATCTGGGTCTATAATTCCACCAGTTGTTGCACTAGCGGTTAAACCATTTGAATAATAATTACTAGCATTCACTGACCAAATTTTATAATAATAGGTAGTATTACTACTAAGTGCCGAGTGAATTTTTGAGGTGAGTGGTCCTTTATATAAAACATAGTCAAGTCCAACCGTACCTCCTTGTAAATAGGGAGTTCCATTGGATGGAGTACTGAAAGAACCTGTAAAATTCGTTGTGATAATAACCTCATTATTGGCCGCATTTTTAGTCCAACTCAAATCAATTTGAGAAGTACCATAGGCAGTTGCAATAAAATTTGTTGGATCTGAAACATTAAAAGTTGTGGCATTGGCCGTTAATCCAGTTGAATAATTCTTTGCACAATCAAATGACCATATTTTATAGTTGTAATTGGTATTGAAAGTAAGACCTGAATGAGAGAAGCTGGTTGCGGTGCCTTTATATAAAACAGTTCCTTGCCCTTGAATTGGATTTCCAACCGTGTAAGCAACACCATCAATTGGGTTCTGGAAAGAGCCTAAACTATAAGCTACAATGATACTATCGGAAACACTATTGAGTGTCCATGTTAAATCAATTTGTGAAGTACTAATTGCAGCCGCACTCAAAGACGCTGGCACCCCAACTGCATTAGTTGCAGTGTCGCCAACCAATCCGCTTGAATAATTATTTGAAGCATCTTTTGACCAAATTTTATAATGATAAGGAGTACTTTTAAATAATGGGGAATGTGTAAAAGCAATCGCACTTCCCTGATATATGATAGTTCCTTGACCTCCTGGGAAAGTGTATCCTGTTGAATAAGGTACAGTATTAATCGGTGTTCCAAAAACTCCGACATAATTATAAGCAATCATCACATCGTCATTGGATGCGCTTTTTTGCCAAGCCAAATCCACACTACAAGAAGAAGCATCAGTAAAACTCAATGACGTGGGATTGCTAACTCCCCCTGTGGAAGCACTAGCAGTCATACCTGAACTATAATTCTTGGCACAATCGTAAGACAATATTTTGTAATAGTAAGGAGTATTAAGAATTAATCCAGTTTGCAAATAGGAAGTTAAACTCCCTTGATACAAAACAGTTCCTAAACCCGAACCTAAACTCGAACCATTACTATACGTTACTCCAT
>DYSI01000026.1:0-17724 GCA_020718275.1 Draconibacterium orientale | reverse complement strand
TACCAACTCCTAAACCACTATGTAAAAAAGTGAGCAAACTCCCTTGATATAAAACTGAACCAAGCCCTGAACCTAAACTTGTACCATTGGGATAGGTAGTACCGTCCATCAAATTACCAAAGCTGTTGGTCGAATTGTGAAGAACAATTACATCATTGGCTGCCGCATTTTGATTCCAATTCAAAGTAATAGAAGTGGATGAAGTTCCAGTTGCGGTAAAAGCGGAAGGACTTGCAATTAATGGCGTAGTAGTACTAGTTGTTATGCCTGACGAATAATAATGACTAGCATCAAAAGAAAATACCTTATAATAATAAGTAGTACCATCAAGAACTGGCGTATGGGAGGCGGAAGTGTTACTTCCAACATAGAGCACCGTTCCTTGGTTTGATGGAAAACTGTAGCCTTGTGAATACGATTGAGTATTCGATGGAGTAGCAAAACTATTGGTGGTATTATATAACACCAACACATCATCATTTGCAGCATTTAGCGACCAAGTCAAATCTATCTTACAGGATGAAGTCGCGGAAGCAACCAAAGCTGAGGGATTGGCAACTGTTGAGGTTGTAGCATTTGCGGTTTGTCCCGAACTATAATTCTTAGCACAATCATAGGATAATATTTTGTAGTAATGTGTTGAACCAACTACTAAACCACTATGTAAAAAGGTAATCAAACTCCCTTGATATAAAACCGAACCAAGTCCTGATCCCAAACTCGTACCATTGGGATAGGAAGTTCCATCAATCAAATTGCCAAAGCTGTTGGTTGTATTGTGAAGTACAATTACGTCATCCGTTGCTGCATTTTGACTCCAATTCAAAGTAATAGAAGTAGAAGTAGTTCCAGTTGCGGTGAAAGATGCGGGATTTGCAATTAGTTTGGTGCGTGCTGTATCTGCAATGCCTGAGGAATAATTTTTAGAGGCATCATAGGAAAATGCTTGATAATAGTAGGTTGTATTATCAAGAACTGGAGTATGGCTGGCATAAATAGCAGATCCATTATAGAGCACAGTCCCTTGTCCAGAAGGGAAAATATAACCCGTTGCATAGGTCTGCCCAGTAACTGGATTTGCAAAATTATTACTCGTATTGTACAGCACCATCACATTATTTGAGGATGCATTTTTTTGCCAACTTAGATTGATATTACAAGTTGAACTGGCTGTTGCAGTTAAGCTAATAGGATTAGCGGCACTTAAAGTATTTGCAGTATCTGCTAACCCTGGCGTTGAATAATAATATAATCCGTTGAAAGACCATATTTTATAGTAATACGTTTTATTAGTTAATAAGCCTGTATGCGTGGTTGAAGTGGCCGAGCCCTTAAATAAAACCGTACCTAAACCTGGGGCAATCTGAGCGCCGACAGAATAATTATTTGGATATACTGGTGGCGTAAAATTATCGGAAGTATTGTAGGTAATTATTACATTATTACTTGCACTATTTAAAGCCCATGACAAATTAACTTGCGAAGTACTTACACCCGTAGCCGTGAAAAAACCAGGATCGCCAACCGCATCAGTCGCAGCGGTATCAGCAAGGTAAGCGGTAGAATATAAATTAGTAGCGGTTTTAGACCAAATCCGATAATAGTAGGTCTGATCCGGAGCTAAAGAAGTGTGACTAAAGGCAGTCAATGACCCTTGATAGATTACTCTTCCTTGTCCTGCGGCAATTTCAGTATTATTGGCATAAGTGACCCCAGGTGTAGGAGCAGTAAATGTATTAGTAGTATTATAGGTTATAAAAACATCTGTGTTCGAGGCATTCTTAGTCCAATTTAGATTGATTTGTGAGCTTGAAATTCCAGTTGCTACAAAAGCGGAAGGCGCAAGAATAGAAGCGCCAGGGGTATAAGTAATTTTTTTGGATGTCAATGGAATTGTTCCAGCATGGCTACCATATACTCCATCCCCTAAGTTAATACCTAGATGTTTTCCCATTCCAGCTGCAAGCGCACCACTGATACCTGAGTAATCTACAGTAATTACATTCGTACTTTGAAAAAAGCTTATTTGAACAATTGTATTATAAAAAGAATTAATGTCAGGATAGTAATTAAATTGGATGGTATAAACCTGATTAGGAGCAGTTCCATTGGTTTTATGAATGATATTTCCAATAATTTGACCGTCGCCATGACCTCCATAAGAAAGGAAATCTCCTTTAACATATTTGTATTGGGTTGTATTTGTGGGAATTGTATCGATGTACCAAGTCCCGTTTCCTAATTGAGCTGTAGTTGTAATAAAACCTAAGAAACCATTTGTTGAAAGTCGGAAACTATTTGAGGTACTATAGACATCATCATAAACCTGAAAAACAAAAGGAAAACTACCTGTAAAAATATTGTCATCTGCCCCTGTTGCTAGGGTGGTTGCCCCAGTCATATTAGCCAGAGAGCTTGTCCCTGTGCTAACAGTATAATTCCATGAAGCGGTTTGGGCTACGGTATTGTGGTTTCCTATTAATGCAAAAAACGAAAACAACACCAACAAACGGTAAGTAATTTTTTTCATATATAAAATGTTAATAAATTTCGGTAACTAGTTTAAACTAAATACATTACAATCAAGGGTTTCCGGATAAATAAATCTACATAAACAACAACTTTTATCCGAAAAATTGAGTTCAAAGGTATAAATATTATTTGAAAACTGAACGTAGTGCGAAGACAATTAGTGGAAAATTAGGTTGCTTCCATTCTAAGAAAAGATGAGCTGAGTAATACAATCCAGAATATGACTTCATTACACTTTTCTGGATACTTATTTAAGACAACAAGAAAATCATAAAACGCTAAACTTATGCACTTTTAAGACTTTAGAATCTTCACTAACCGACAAAAAATACAAGCCACTTGCGAGATTTAAGGTTGAGAAACTTAGGATACTCCTTCCCTGCTTTGCCCAAGCATGATATAAATCACTCAAATGCTTGCCAGTATTATCAAAAATACTAATGGTAATGAGCTTATCTTGTTCTACCACAAAATCAATACTAAGCTTCTGATTAATCGTAGGGTTTGGATAAAGCGATGATAAAATTGGCTGCGAATCAGCTAATACAGGAATATCTGTTACTTGACTATTGATGGCTGTAATCCATGTTCCATAGGCACGGGTAGAATTAATCAACTTTCCAAAGGTTCCAACCACCCATACCTCGCCAGGCTTATTATATCTGGGCTGACTTGCAGAATAATCACCCCAGCGCTGCGTGCCCACAAGAATGTATATTGGCGAATTTCCCTTCTTTAAAAAAATTGGTTTACTGTATAAATCATTGCCCTCGAAGAACATGGCTGCAAAACCGGGATATGTCTTCAGAGAAGTGTAGTTAAAACTTATCATCGAATGCATACTCCTTGCATTGGTACCACAGTAAGAAATATTAGGATATCCAAATTCTAAAAGGGTATCCGTCAAGATATTAAGGTGAATTTTCTCACTCAAATGATCGGGAAAGAGAAGTCCATGATAAAAGCTGGCATGACCAGTCAGTGTATCCACCGTATTGCCAACAAACTGAATATGATTATTCTGATAAAACGCGCCTAAAACCCTAGAATCATTGGTCGCCAAGCGCTTGTTGTTCGTCTGCATGGCATTCGGCGGCATTCCATAGGCTTGATCTGAGGTCAAGGCTTGTATTTCAAGTTGATGATTTGGAGAACTTATTACATCAGTCGTTTTCAATAAAAAAAAGGTGTCGTTCTGAATATCAAAATTTCTTTGTGACAAAAAGTATAACTCAGGACCGTAAAAAGCACTTCCTCCAACAACTGGATGAATATTTCGTATTGGATTTTGATTAAAATTAATGTCCGAAATCAATCCTGGAGTAATACTATCACCTTGATATCCTTCAGTTTTCGACATTTGCCAAATAACGCTTTGCTTAAACAATGTTTGCCAAGAGCCTCCACCCTTTTTCAGCAAGTTAATCGTGATAAATAGTTCATTTTCCGACATAGCAATAGCTGGAAAATCCGACCATGAATCATCTAGCAATGGATTTCCTGCTAGGGCATACAAATACCACTCGTCCATCGGATTATTGGTAGATGAAAATGCCACGATAATATTGGAAGTTGCATCGGTGCTTGCCCCTGCTAAAAAAACTAAAATAAATCGATCATTTTGATAATCGTAAATGGCCTTTGGATCATATTGATGCGTTGATATATTACTCAGTGTATCCGAAAAAGCCGCAAGACTTATGGTCTTTAATAGCGAATCTGTTTTGGTGTCGTAGAAAATAATATTGGTGTTTATTGCAGCCACCACAATTCCGTCGTTTGAAATAGCCATTGTATTGTCGTTGGGGACTGAAGCGCTATACTTATTTCCCTCCATAGCATATGTAACTATGGGAGTATCCACTGTATAATATGGCAATTTGCTTTGATAAGTTGACACAAACGACTTATTAGAATATTTGGCTTCCACTTTCTTTTTCACTTCTTCGAGGTATCCACGATAAGTACTATTCCCTTGAAATGGATCCTCAACGTTTTGAATTTCAAACATCCAATCTTTGGATATTTTTGAGGGATTAGGCCTTGCCGCAACGCCTAAACTGTATTTTTTCAACTGATAATCCACTTGCGCATTGATTGCGTCAACGCCAAAAAACAAAAGCAATAAACTTAATACTAATCCGTGTTTAAACATAATTATTACAAACCGTAAGTTGTTATTTTACCCATAAATTGTCCACAAAGATAAGACTTAGTACACAATAAATGACTATTTTTGCCTGTTTAATTTTTGCAAGTCAAAGTATAACAACTCCTTATATTCAATTAGCACCAACTGTTATTAATTGATTTTTAATTATTTACATATACTATTTCATTAATTTAGCTTGATTAACATTTAACAAACTATCATCACATGTTCAAAAATATAAAATTTATAATTTTATCAATTACCCTACTAATCTTCTTTCAAAGTAAATCTCAAAGCTGGGTTGAAGTAATGCTAGATACCACGCGAACCCAGGCAGAAAAAAGTGAAGTCTTCGATACCTATTGGCAGGATAAAACCGTTGAAAAAGGGAAAGGATTTAAGCAATTTAAGCGAAATGAATATTTTGTTAAAAACCGAATTGGGCAAAACAATCAATTTAACCAATCCACCAATATTGTTGAAGATTATCGAAAAATACAACAGAATATTTCGCAAGAAAAAAGCTTAGGAACCGCCGGTAAATGGGTTCACTTAGGTCCCTTTGGCCCCGTGCCAGACGGAGGAAGCGGTCGCGTAAATTGTATTGATTTTCACCCATCCAACAGTAGCATTATTATGGTAGGCGCCCCATCAGGCGGACTTTGGCGCAGTACAGATGGTGGTTTAACATGGAATACCAATACCGACGACCTTGCATCTATTGGATTCTCAGACCTCGCGTTTGCGCCTAGTAATGGAAACATTGTTTATGCAGCTACTGGCGATAAAGACGCAAGCGACACCTACGCTTTTGGCATTTTAAAATCAATTGACGCAGGGATTACTTGGTCAAACACTTCTTGGACTGCTGATTACAATTATAAAAGACTCGTTTACAGGCTGATCGTTCATCCTAGCAATTCAGATATTGTATATGCAACTACGAGTTTAGGTTTCTATATCACCATAGACGGAGGCGTTACTTGGACAAAAAAGAGAGTTGGTGTTTATAAAGATATGGAGATAAAACCAGATGATCCAAACACAGTTTATTTAGCTACCACCTCCTCCATCCTAAAATCGACTGATGCAGGTAATACTTTCAATATATTATCAGGTTTTGCGCTTAGTTATCAATCCTCAAGAATAGAAATTGAAGTTTCGGCCAACGATGCCAATTATGTATACGCTTTAGCGGCAAAATCCAGTGACAATGGTTTTGGAGGATTGTATGTTTCAACGGATGCTGGCGCAACATTTACCACCAAAGCAACCACTCCTAACCTCTTAGGCTGGACGGTTAATGGCACTGATGCTGGCGGTCAAGCATGGTATGATCTAGCACTTGAAGTATCTCCAACTAATAAAAATTTGATTTTTGTAGGCGGTGTTAACGTTTGGCGATCCATCAATGGAGGCAGCAGCTGGGCAATAAGTGGCCATTGGACAGGCGCTAACGGAAAACCATATGTCCATGCTGATATTCACTCCATAAAAGCTAGTCCCCATAGTGCTACCGAAGTATGGGCATGCACTGATGGTGGGCTTTCCTTTTCTGCCAATAATGGAGCTAGCTGGGCCGAAAGAAATTCTCAATTAGCGATTGCTCAAATTTATCGAATGGGCTCATCAAAAACAGTCGCTTCTAAAATACTAACCGGTTGGCAAGACAATGGCTCTAATCTACTCAATAGCTCTTGGAGTAGCGTTTTGGGTGGCGACGGAATGGAATGCATTATCCGTCCCGACAACAACAACATCATGTTTGGGTCTTTGTACTATGGTGATTTATACCGTAGCGTTGACGGGGGAAGTAATTGGTCGGAGATTTCAAATTCAATTACCGAAGAAGGAGCATGGGTTACTCCTTATATACTTGATCCCGTAAATCCAAGCATCATTTATGCAGGATATTATAACGTATGGAAATCAGTAAACCAAGGAAGTAGCTGGACACAAATATCGAGCTTTAACAGTAGTTATCAATTAGATGTTGTTGCAGTAGCTCCAAGCAATACCCAAGTAATTTGGGCTTGTAATGCTTCGCAAGTATATAAAACAACCGATGGCGGAAGTAACTGGTCGACAATCAGCACGCTCCCGAGTTCTGGCTCCGTTAATGCAATGGCTATCAATCAAGTTAATCCAAATCTTGTGTGGGTTGCCATTTCAGGTTTTTATGCTGGCGATAAAGTGTATGAATCCTCTGATGGAGGACTGAGCTGGACCAATATTTCGGGCAGTTTACCAAATTATCCAGTAAATACAATCGTCAATGATCCCAATTCGGCTCACGGTCTTTATATCGGAACAGACCTAGGAGTATACTATTTGGATGACAATCTAACCAATTGGATTCCATTTATGAAAGATCTTCCGAACGTTATTGTGACCGAATTAGAACTTTACTTAGCGGGAAATAAAGTTCGGGCCGCCACTTATGGCCGAGGAGTATGGGAATCCCTACGCTATCCTCTGGCCAATGCCATTGGCAACCAACAAGAAACTGCCGAAAATTGGGTGAGAATTTACCCAAATCCTGCAAAAGATGTAATTTATATTGATTTTTTACAAAAACAAGATAATAAAATACAACTATCTGTTTTTAATAGTCTTGGCGATGTAATTTATACAGATTTTATTCTAAATAATCAAAATTATTCGCTTAACACAGCTCAATTTATGCCAGGACTCTATTTTGTAAAAGTTGAGTCAGATTCGCAAATATTTGATTATAAAATAATTATATTGTAGCGTTAAAAATTAACTTAAAAGAATTATTTTTGTATTTTTTTAATTTTTTGATCAAAAATTAGAACTATTTATTATATTTGCACCACTAAGTTAATTCTTAGTTCAACTAAAGGCTATTTAAGCAACACTATACATTTACTCCTACCTCAATTTTATTAATTAGTGATTAATTATTTTTTTCCTCCGGACCACTCCTAGGTTCGGAGGTTTTTTTTACAGAAGTTCGTAATTCAATAAGTTCATTCGCCCCAATTCAACCAAGCTAAATTGCTCCTTCAATGATGTAGAATGCTCCATTTTAGGGTATGAAAAAACCTTTTTTGAAAATTTTTTGAATGACTCAAGCTCTCCAATCTTCCAGTTGAAAGATATAATTTATCAATATTATCGCTCCCCACCAAGATCAATCACCGTATATCCCCATCCAATTTACGAAAAGAAACTCAATCCATTTTTTTACGCTAATTAAAGCGCGAATCATTACTTTTGCGAAAATTTTATTGAATGAACTATCTTCGCTTCACTTTAAATAATGGCATTAGAATAATACATAAACCTATAATTAATGGCGTTGCTCATTGCGCCTTAATGGTAAATACAGGTTCCAGAGACGAATCAGAAAACCAGCAAGGCATAGCACATTTTATCGAACACACCCTTTTTAAAGGAACAAAAAAAAGAAAAGCCTTTCACATTCTCTCAAGGCTTGAAAATGTAGGTGGCGAGCTCAATGCATACACTACCAAAGAGGAAACCTGCCTTTACTCCTCCTTTTTACCGCAATACTACGACCGTACGCTTGAGCTATTTGCTGATATTGCCACCAATGCCAGCTTTCCGAAACACGAAATAGAAAAAGAAAAAGACATTATAATTGACGAGATAAACTCCTACCGAGACAATCCTGCTGAAGAAATTTTTGACGAAATCGAAAATCTAGTTTTTGAAGGGCATCCGCTAGGAAGAAATATTCTTGGCACCGAGGAATTGGTAAAGAGTTTTACCAAAGAAGATATACTAAACTTTGTTATCGACCAAATCCATACCGATCAATGTGTAATCTGTTCCGTGGGAAATATCAATTTTGATTATTTGGTTGCTTTGTGTCAAAAGCATTTTGCAAACATTCCAGCCCGAATACGCCAATCGCAACGATCCACCTTCGAGCATTATGTTCCTAAATCAAAAACCATTTTTAATGGTGTTCACCAAGCTCACTGCATCTTAGCAAACGTAGCTTATAGTTTGCAAGACAAAAAGCGAACTGACATGCTTCTGCTAAACAATATTTTAGGCGGTCCTGGATTAAACACCCGACTCAATATGGGCATACGCGAGAAATACGGTTTCTGCTATAACATTGAATCTAACTATACGCCATATTCCGACACGGGAATCCTAAGCATTTACCTTGGAACAGATTTTTCGTCACTCGAAAAAACCATCCAACTAACTAAAAAAGAACTCAGAAAACTACGCGAACAGCCCTTGGGTAGTTTACAACTCCATCGTGCCAAGCAGCAACTAATTGGTCAAATAGCCATCGCTCAAGAATCAAATGTGAATGAATTGCTGAGCATGGCAAAAAGTATTTTGATTTACGATAAAATTGATAGTATTGAACAAATCAATTGCGACATTGAAGCCATCACCTCTGAATCACTCCTTCAAATTGCCCAAGAGGTCTTCGACGAAAAACAGTTAAGCACCCTCATTTATCAAAATGAAAGCAACTAAATAATGGACTATATTAGCGCCGATATAGAAGCTTATGCCTTAAATCACTCTACCGATTTAGGAAGCGTTTTATCAGCCCTTGAGCGAGAAACTAATCTCAAGGTAATGCGCCCGCGAATGCTTTCAGGCAAATTACAAGGGCAGTTGTTACGTTCCATTGTGCAAATGATTCAGCCAAGCAATATATTAGAAATTGGCACCTATACTGGATATTCAGCCATTTGCATGGCTTCCGCCTTACCTGCTTTAGGACAATTACACACCTTAGAAATTAATATAGAACTTGAAGCCATTGCTACCAAATACTTCAATGCGGCCGGACTCAGCCATTGTATACACCTTCACCTCGGCAATGCGCTTGAATTAATACCTCAAATCGACCTCCCATTTGATTTGGTTTTTATGGATGCCGACAAAAGTAATTACCTCAACTACTACCATTTACTAATCGATCGACTAAATTCTGGCAGCTGGATTATTGCCGACAATGTTCTATGGAGCGGCAAAATACTATCACAACCCGACAAAAATGATACTGAAACCATTGCATTACAAGCGTTCAATCAATTTGTACAAGCAGATAATCGCGTGGAAAATCTACTACTTCCTCTAAGAGATGGGCTCATGCTCATTCGCAAAAAATAATGCACATTCCTTTGACTAGCCTTGAATATTAAATGCCGCGCCCCTGCGAATTGCTTTAGCGCCAAATCGATTGCGAATTGAATCCATGGCTTGGTAAAGGCTAATCATCTCTTCGCTATGCTGAAAAAGGTCTATTTGCTGTACGCCCTCAATCAATCCCGACAGTTTAATCCCCACCAATCGCAATAACATACGTCGAGTGTACAGTCGCTTAAAGAGTGAGCGTACGGTTTCAATAATGATGTGATCAAAGGAAGTATAGGCGATGCACTGCTGCAAGGTATGAGTATCGAAATTAGCATAGCGGATTTTAAGGGTAACGACTGAACAAAGTTTTCGTTTACTTCGCAAATCATAGGCTAAACGCTCGGACATACTCAGCAATAGTGCATTGAAAAGCTGCATATCGATAGAGTCCTGATGAAAAGTATGCTCACTACTAATAGACTTACGTTCAGAATATTGTACCACAGGATTATGATCTATTCCGTTAGCTTTTTTCCAAATTGCCAAGCCATTTTTTCCCATAACATAGGTCAACATCTCGGGCGGCATTTGGCGAAGTGTAGAAATTGTATCCACCCCCATTCGTTGAAGTGTTTGAGCCGTTTTAGCGCCTAACATAGGGATTTTCTGAATACTCAAAGGATCAAGAAATTCGTTAACCCGATGCGGGATAATCGACAACTCACCATTAGGCTTAGCCTCCCCTGTGGCAATTTTTGCAACGGTCTTGTTGACCGATAAACCAAAAGAGATAGGTAAACCTGTTTCTTTGATGATGCGAAGGCGCAATTCGTGACTCCATTTTAAGCTCCCAAAAAAACGATCCATTCCGCTGATATCTAGGTAGTGTTCATCAATCGAAGCTTTTTCGTAAACGGGCGCTGAATCAGCAATCACCTCGGTAACTAAGCGAGAGTATTTGGTATATTGATCCATATCGCCACGGATAAAAACGGCATCAGCACATAAGTAACGAGCGGCGCGCATTGGCATGCCCGAATGAACGCCAAATTGTCGCGCTTCGTAACTGCAACTCGCTACTACGCCCCTATCACTGATGCCCCCAATAATAAGCGGAAGATTTGTTAAGCGAGCATTTAAAAGCCGCTCCACAGAAACAAAAAAAGTATCTAAATCCAAGTGTAGTATAGTACGTTCCATGATTGACGATGATTATATTTTAATCTTTTTTACGACTACAATATAAACATAATTGCATCATTCGGTACTTTGGTGAATAAAAAAAAGCTACCTCAAATTGAAGTAGCCTTGGTAGATTTGCTGATTAGCAAGAATATTTATATCTTAATTTTCTTTTCCAAATCAGTAACAAAAGCTCTAAATTGTTTATCGGTATCGAGAAGATTGTTTACGGTTCGGCAAGCATGCAGAACAGTTGCATGGTCTTTGTTTCCGCAATGAATACCGATGGTTGCCAAAGAGGATTTGGTATATTTTTTTGAGAAAAACATAGCAATTTGGCGAGCTTGAACGATTTCACGTTTACGAGTTTTTGAGTTGATAACATCCACAGGGATATTAAAGTAATCGCTCACTATTTTCTGAATATAATCAATTGATATTTCGCGTGAGGTGTTTTTCACAAACTTATCGATCATATTACGAGCCAAATCGAGGGTAATGGCTTTTTTGTTGAGCGAAGATTGAGCTAAAATAGAGACCATTGCTCCTTCCAATTCACGCACATTGGATGAGATGCTATAAGCTAAATATTCGATTACATCTTCAGGCATTTCGAGTCCGTCTTTGTAAAGCTTTTGGTGCAAAATAGCAATCCGAGTTTCGAGGTCAGGAGTCTGTAAATCAGCGGCTAATCCCCATTTGAAACGGGACAGCAAGCGAGGCTTAATCCCCACTAAATCCACTGGTGGTTTATCGGAAGTAATTACCAATTGCTTCCCATTTTGGTGAAGGTGATTGAAAATATTGAAGAAAATATCTTGTGTTTTTTCTTTGCCGGCAAATACGTGAATGTCGTCGATAATAAGCACATCAATCATTTGATAGAAGTGCACAAAATCGTTGGAACTATTATTCTGAACAGCATCGATAAACTGATTTAAAAACTGTTCGGCACGTACGTAAAGAACGGTTTTATCAGGAAAATTGTTCTTAACTTCAAGTCCAATAGCTTGGGAGAGATGTGTTTTTCCTAAACCCGTATTACTGTAAAGAAACAAAGGGTTGAAAGAAGTTTTTCCAGGGTTTTGAGCTACAGCATAACCGGCAGAACGCGCCAGTCGATTACAGTCGCCTTCTACAAAATTCTCAAACGAATAGTTTTCGTTAAGTTGAGAATTTACCTTAATCTTTTTAAGTCCTGGAATAATGAAAGGATTAGGGAAAGCCTTAGATTTTTCCATATTTAGGTCGATTGGCATGTTAGCTGATTGATTCTTGGTTGCACCACGGTTGGTGGTAGGCAAATTTACAGCAAATTTATCTTTATTACTCATCACAACACTGTATTCGAGTTTACCGTCTTTGCCTAATTCTTTCTTAATCGTTTTGCGCAATAAATGGATGTAATTTTCCTCTATCCACTCATAAAAGAACTGGCTTGGGACTTGAATGGTCAAAACATTTTCTTGTAGTCGGATTGCCTGTATTGGTCCAAACCAAGTTTTGTAGGCTTGAAAACTTATATTATCACGAATTACCTCTAGGCAATTCTCCCAAACAGTAGTATGGTCTTTAATCATATCTCTCCCTAAAATTTTAAAATTGTTAATTCCTCTGTTTGTTTGCAGTGCGTTCGGATGGTCAGTTTACTAATAAATTGCTGCTAATAACCTATTTAATTCTGCCAACTCGTCTTCCTTTCACAAGGGCAAATATGTGAGTAAAAAAGTTTGAAAAAAATATTTTTTACACTTGACTTACAACTTTTTTTGTTGTATAGATGAAAGCATAACCTTCGGCTTTATCCTTAGAAAACACTAGGTCTAAGCGCCCAAGCATGATCCCTCCCCAACCTGATTGACTTATAATCACTGCTTTACCATCAAGATTACTAAGGGTGACTGCCTTGTCCATAAATGTATGCGTGTGACCTCCAATGATATAGTCAATATGCCTAGTTTTCTGCGCCAAAATTTTATCGCTAATCTTTCGATTTTCGCCTTCATCTGAATATTCAAATCCCAAATGAGATAAGCAAACGATAAAATCACAAGATTGCGCCTTGAGCATTTTTGCTAATTCGTTGGCCGTTTGGATAGGGTCGTGATAAATAGTGTTACCATAATTCTTTTTACTGATCAATCCTTCCATTTGAATCCCCATTCCAATCACTCCAATTTTTATATCTCCCTTTTGAAATATTTTGTATGGAATGGTACTTTGATTTAGGCAAGTATTTTCAAAACCATAATTGGAACAAATAAATGGAAAACTAGCAAGCGGTAAGTGTTTTTTAAAACCCTCTAAACCATTATCAAAGTCATGGTTTCCCATGGTAGCAGCATCATAGCCCATTTGACTCATCAGCTTAAATTCAAGTTCACCGCCATACATATTAAAATAAGGAGTTCCTTGAAAGATATCACCAGCATCAAACAGTAAAACATGATCGACTTCAGTTCTAATTTGGTTTACCAAACTTGCCCTTTGAGCAAATCCTGCCATACCGGCATAACGCTGATCCGAAGCCGGAAATGGGTCAATTCTACTGTGTACATCATTGGTACTTAGAATAGTAAGTTTCGTATATCGATCAGATTTAGCGGAGATAAGGCTGAGTGGAAATGGACTTAATAGCGCTATTGCTCCCAAACCGCCAATAGATTTTACAAAGTTTCTGCGATTGATTGTTTGGCTCATTTATTCATGCTTATTTAAATAGTTCTTTGTAAAAATAATACGGGCTACGGTATCGGCTACCAAAGGCTCATCGAAAGAAGGATGTTTTTGCAAATACTCGAAAATCACATCTCGAAGTAGCATACCGCTTGGAAATAAGGTGTCTCTTTCCATAAAAAAATCCATTCGGTCGCCACCATTAGCACTATAATCAGAGGTTAGTACATAATAGGAACGGGTTGAGTCCCAGGCTTCGCCTTTAATTTCAACCAAAGAAGCAAGGCTATCTTTATAAACGAGGTGCAATCCTGAAACAGGCTGACCTTCTGACAAATACATATAACGAATTAGTTTCTTCATTGCTTGTGGACGAAGTTTCACAATTACCGCTTCATTTTCAAAGGGCATAAGCTGGTATACATCAGCTTTCAGTATTTTACCCTGAGGAATTGGACGGCGCAATCCACCGTAATTGAGCACACAAAAATCTACTGGATACTCATTCGCCTCAGAAAAGCTTGTAAAAACCATATCCGCAACCAAATTATTGAGCGGCCCCGATGGTTTTGACTTACGTACTTCGGCAGCCGAAAAACCAACTACCTTATTCATGGAAGATTCCATTTTTTGCCGGTATGGAATTATTGAACGCTCCATTGCAGAATCAATTCTACTCGGAGAAGAATCTACTGCTAGCGATCGGAATGTGCTTTGATTTACGGCCTTTGATGGCACTGTATTAGAACATCCTACTATCAAAAAGCCTGCTGCTATTAACAGAAGCTTATACAACATTCTATTTATTAGCATCTTAAAGAGAGAGTATTTTCATTATAAAATTATAGATTAATGGCTATGAAAACTGCAAATTTATTAATTTTGAAAAACAAACCAAATTAACAAATCATGTATATATCATCCACTCAAATACGAGTGCGTTACGCTGAAACTGATCAAATGGGCTATGTGTATTATGGCAATTATCCAACATATTACGAAGTTGGACGAACAGAGGCATTGCGACAATTAGGAACTACCTATCAACAACTTGAGTCTTTGGGAGTAGCCATGCCTGTGGCTAGCATGAGTTTAAAATACATTAAGCCAGCAAAATACGACGATTTACTCACCATTAAAACAATTGTAAAAGAAACGCCTCATATGCGTATGCATTTTCAATACGAAGTATTTAATCAAGAAGGAGTTTTGCTAAATATTGGAGAATCCGTTTTGGCTTTTATTTCAATTGAAAAAGGGAAACCCATTGTGTGTCCCGACTATCTAATAGAACTATTTACCAAAGCTTTAAACGAACAAGGAGCAGATTAAAAAACTGCTCCTTGTGATTAGATGGCTGTAATAAGCAGTTTATTATTCCACTCGATGCCAAGTTTGAGTGCGGTAGATGAAACCGATATAGCCTCTTACATTCAGTATATCAGGATTAGAGGGATCTAGCCAGATTTTGCAATCATAGTATTTACCATTATTGGGGTCCAAAATACCGTTGTCGCCTTCCCATTCATTATCATCTTTGGTTAATCCATTCACGATTTGCATTCCAATAATTTTCTTATTGTTCAAGCTACCTGTACATTTGGTACATAATGGATCCAAATCTTCTCCTTTTTTGCGATAAAGTTTAATAATATTACCATAAAGTTTATCATTTTTTATCACCAAATTAACCACTGATTTAGGTTGATGAGTTTCATCATCAATGGTTTTCCACTTTCCAACAACCGTTTTGTTAGTGGGAGTCGAAACAAAAAGCATCATCGAAATAATGCCAACTATTAACATTTTCATAGGCAAAGGTTTAGGTTTAGGTTTAATTAAATTAAGAGAATATGATGGAATTACGATTTGCGAGTACCTCTAAAAAGAATTAGGATTCCAACAACAATCAAAATAAACGGCCATAGATCACCGAAATGAATATCCGGGAAATAACGGTCAATTAGAAACAAAACACCGAGTGTAATCATCACCACACCAGTTATCACATTGTTTTCGTTGGATCTACGCCGGCCGGCATTATTTGAGTATTCTTCCATAGGTTTTTAAATAATTAGATTAACAGAACCGAAAATAAGATTTTTAACACTGAAATAATTAAAATTTTGCATTTTAGACCAATAAAACGCGAACATTTTCTTATTTCCTAAAAGTGCCATAAAATATAGAAGCAAACTTAGTAAAAATATTATTCAAAACAACCACCAATAAAACATCGCTTTTTACAAGTTAAAATTTGCCTATCAATCACCGTCAGATTTTTATTTTTCAAAACCATAAACGTAAAATAATTATTGTATTTTTGCAACCCTTAAAAAAACAAGGTGTTAAAATAACCGACAAGCAACGGGGTGTGGCGCAGTTGGTAGCGTACTTGACTGGGGGTCAAGTGGTCGCAGGTTCAAGTCCTGTCACTCCGACTTAGTAATCAAAGCTTTATCTGATCAATTCAGGTGAAGCTTTTATATTTCAAGGAAAAGCGGTTGAAGAAAAAGAAAATATCGCCTTAGGCTTGATAATCAAAAAAGTTAGCCATCAATTAGATGTTTTACTAAATGAGAAAGCTCCTACGACTTCATCGAAGGAGCTTTCTCATTTTAGTCCTATTAGTACGTGTTTCTAATAAAAACAGCTGATAAAAAATTATTCCCTACTATGCGCTTTGCGCTTATATTTGACCCTTTATGCATCTTCTGAACTAATATCAAAAGCTGTAATTATTGAAGATCAATTTATTAGTAGCTTAATTTAAAAGGCCAAGCCTTTCGCAGATTATATTACGAGATGCACTAGTTATTTGTCACAAATTAAATTCCCAAACAAATACCCAAGCCTTTAGAGGTAATTACCAATTGATTATCTTCCGTAACAAGATTGGGAGCGGCAATTGCATCAATGATTGGCACAGAAATAAATTTTGGATGACGATAGGAAACCATTTTTCCATAATCGCCTTCGAGAGCCATTTCGAAGGTCTTAACACCAAATTGAGCGGAAAGCACACGATCGTAAGCAATAGGCACCCCACCTCTTTGCAAATGTCCAAGAACGGTTTCCCGCATATCTTGTTTAAAACCAGCGGCTTTAAGCTCAGAAATCAATCTACTAGCAGAGCCCCCTAGCCTGAGATTATTGTATCCAATTTCTTCATTTTTTCGAACAGAGACTACACCACCTTTGGGTTTAGCTCCTTCTGAAATAACGACCACTGCGAAGCCCCTATCACGATGAAAACGCCTTTCCAAAGCCTCTTTAACTATGTTAATATCATAAGGAAATTCGGGAATAAGCGCCACATCGGCACCGCCAGCAACCGCTGCATTCAGTGCAATCCAGCCAGCATCGCGCCCCATAACTTCCATTACCAGCACTCGATTGTGGCTGGCGGCTGTAGTCACCAGCTTATCAACGGATTCCGTAGCTATTTGCACGGCGGTTTGAAAACCAAAAGTAGAATCGGTTGAAGAAAGGTCGTTGTCAATAGTTTTTGGAACGCCAATAATATTCAATCCTTTTTCAAAAAGCTTTTGGGATATTCTTTGAGAACCGTCTCCTCCAATGCTGATTACGCCATCTATTCCCATAAATTGAAGCTTTCTAATCATCTCATCTGACCTATCCACAACATCCCAACTTCCGTCTTTCTTTTTGATGGGCCATGCAAATGGGCCACCCTTATTGGTTGTTTCAATAATAGTTCCTCCCTGAAAGTGAATTCCTGAAACTTTTTGCATATCAAGAACTACTATTTCCGATGGCTCCCATAAAACGCCATTGAAAGCTTGTATACTTCCGAGTATCTCCCAATCTTTCTCTTGCGATGCCCTGTGAACAATTGCACGTATTACTGCATTAAGACCAGGGCAATCTCCACCCCCAGATGCTATTAATAATCTATTCATAATTCAAATCTATATTTATATTTGGAACTTTGTTTGGACAAACCTTAAAAGGCTGCGAAAGTAATACTTTTGTAAATTCAGCAATTTGTTTCTCTAAAACATTAAGCCAAATGTAACCATTTCATTTGAGAAAAATCAAATGAAATGGAAACAATA
>DYSI01000062.1 GCA_020718275.1 Draconibacterium orientale | reverse complement strand
AAAAACTGAATTTATAGAACTTAAATTGAAAAATTAAATGTAATATTGTTGCACTTTTTCTGCACAAATCTAAACGGGTTCTGATTTGTGCGCAGGAAAGTTCAGGAAAATGAATTTTTAGAACTCACCATAAATCATTGACATACAATGAATCGGACTTGAGTGGCAATGCAAAAGAAGTTCTTTTTTACCGTCAGGCTCTTTGGACCGGATTCCATAAAATCAAATCAACCGGAATATTTGACCTAGATTTGATTGTCGAAAATTTATCGAAAGATTAAACAAGTAGAAGACGGAATTAGACCTGCACAAACAGAAACAGTAATTAAAAAACGGGGGAGTGGATTATTAGGAAGTTCAGTAATCTATACTCCACCGAGAGGATTGGGCATTATTGAAAAGAAACTTGAAAATCTTTTTACATACCTCAATCAAGATCAAAATTATGAATATGACCCCCTAATAAAACTTGCAGTATCACATTACCAAATTGAAGCAATTCACCCTTTTAGAGATGCGAATGGTAGAGCTGGCAGGATAATTAGTATATTGCTTTTAATACAAAAACAATTATTGGATTTGCCAATTTTATATTTGAGTGCCTATATAATTCGAGAGAAAGACAGTTATTATGAGTTGCTAAACAAGGTGACAACGCAAAGGAATTGGAGGGAATGGATTCTGTATATTTTAAAAGCAGTTGAAGAAACCTCGATTTATACCATAAACAAAATTGAAGAAATTGACAATCTATTTAAAAATACTTGGATACTTGTTCAAGAAAAATTGCCAAGTTTACGAAAAGAATTGATTGAGAAAATATTTGAGCAACCATACATTAGTCCTAAAAGCTTAGTTGATTCTAACATCAAAAGCTTAAATACTGCAAAAAAATATTTAATACAATTGCAGGATTTAGGGATTCTGATTCCTAAGAAAATAGGAAAAGAAATGGTTTACTTAAATATTGATTTATTTAACTTGTTATCTGAAACCTAAAGCATTGGCTACAATAACTACCCTTCATACGGCTCCGCAGCCCCCTGCATGAAGGCAGTGTTGAACTAAATCTCTTCTACCTTCCATTCAGCGGATTCCTAGCACTGCTTTTTTTTCTAGGGTTTTTGAACCATTTTGGGGATTAGGTTAATTCTTTATTTGAGGTGCTATGAATTTAATTGATAACTCTTCTTGTTCCATTCTTAAGTTTGTAAGGTTAAAATTATTTTTGAAAGCTCGTTTTCATTTAATATTTGCATTTTCCATTTCGACTGTGCTCAACGCATCGCTTTGTGTATTTCGTGATTTCTTTGTGTGTTTTGTGGTATAGCTATTACACCAAGCGCTGCACTGAGCAGCCTGCCCTGAGTTTACCGAAGGATCAAACTAATCTAGTCTGCCTCAAAAAATCTAATTTTTAGAACCCCTTTAATATTAACGCTAAACAACTTGAGTGCTAAATTTGCGCCACAGAACCATATCAGCAGAAAGATTATATTCCTGAGTGCTAATAATTATTTGTAACTTTGTGCTTGTAAGAATTTCGACCGCCATACTATGGAAATCTGCTAATCGAGCTGCCATACCATAATCCTTAGCGGGCTTCGTTTTTTTTTGAATTCTAAAAAGAGTGAATCTATGAACGAAATTATTAGTAATGACCATTATTCCATTTTTATTGACCAAAGTCTTCAGACGCTGGTTCAGTTTTTAGAATCACGGCAGGATGCGTTTAGCCGCTATTTTATTTTGGTTGACGAACATACTCATACGGCTTGTATTCCGCTGTTATTATCTAAAGTGAAGATATTGCAAGAGGCTGAAATAATTGAAGTGGATGCAGGTGAAGAGCATAAAAATTTGCAAACCGCCACTGGAATATGGGAAACTCTACTCGAGAATAATGCTGATCGTCAAACCTTACTGATTAATTTAGGAGGCGGAATGGTGTCTGATTTGGGCGGATTTGCAGCTTCTGTTTTCAAAAGAGGAATCCCTTTCATTAATATACCAACCAGTTTTTTAGCTCAGATTGATGCCGCTATTGGCAGTAAAACGGCCTTGGATTTAAACAATGCCAAGAATCAATTAGGTAGTTTTGCTCATCCACTAGCGGTATTTATCAGTGTCGATTTTTTAAACTCCTTAGCCGAACAAGATCTTCATGCTGGTTTTGGAGAGCTGCTAAAATATGCACTGATCGATTCTTTGGAATTGTGGGAAGTTGTTTCAAATCAAGAGTTTAGCAGAGATATGGATTTGGAATGGATGGTTTTTGAATGTGTTCAAATCAAAAATAAAATTGTGCAACGCGATTGGTTGGAACTTGGTGAACGCAAGGTGCTTAACTTTGGACACACGATTGGTCATGCCCTTGAATCCTTGTCAATTATAAAAGGTCGTCGCAAATTGCTGCATGGAGAGGCTATCGCCCTTGGCATTTTGGTAGAATTGTATTTATCGGTGAAATTATTGGAGTTCGATTCGACTCTTCAAAAACAAATCGAAGCCTTTATCCTTGAAAATTTCTACCTGTATTCCATTACTAACAAAGATTTTTCTATGCTGATTGATTGGATGAAGAAGGATAAAAAGAACAGTCAAAATGGAATTTCTTTTGTTCTACTTCGCCGAATTGGGGAGCCCGTTTTTAACATCACCATTGCTGAGGATCAGATTTTGGAAGCCTTGGCCTATTATGCAGAATTGTAATGATTGCACAAAATATTACCCTTATCAATGCTCATAAGCAGATTTATGGATCGATCAATTTGCCATTATCCAAAAGTTTAAGCAATAGGATTTTAATTATTCATGCCTTAATGGATTGGGATACTGCTCGCTTGCAACTTTCGGAGGCGGACGACACTGCCCTTTTGCAACATTTATTGCAGGCGATTAGAGCCAACGAAAATTCGCGGGAAGAGGAAGACCCTTTAGAACTCAATTGCAAAAATGCGGGAACTGTTTTTAGGTTTCTAACCGCTTTTCTATCAACTTGTAAGCGCAAATATTTGCTAACGGGAACCGATAGAATGCTCCAACGCCCAATTCAACCCTTAGTAGAAGCACTTACCGAAATAGGCGCCCAAATTAGCTACCTTCAAAATGAAAATTTTCCGCCACTGCTAATCCAAGGTGGGTACCTCGAAGAAGAAATATTAAGTATTGATGCTAGTCAAAGCAGTCAGTTTGTGAGTGCAGTCTTACTCATTCTGCCTACAATTAATCGTAAATCAGAAATTATTTTACATGGAGAAATAAGCTCCTGGCCCTATATCAGCATGACTTTGGATTTGATGCGCGCTTATAGAATTAGCTATGAGGTAAAAGGCAATATTCTTAAAATTTGGGGGAAATATCGGCAGCCTTTAAAACCCTTCAGCATGGAAGCAGATTGGAGCTCCGCTTCGTATTGGTATGAATTACTAGCCATTGCTGGTACAGGGGAGTTGTTTCTGAATGGGCTTCGATTTTCGACCTTACAAGGCGACAGTCGGCTAGCAAATATCTTTGAATCCCTTGGTGTAAGCTCCATGGAGCAAGATAATGGCATACTGATTCGTGCCAGTGGGTCGGTAATTTACAATCAAAACATTGATTTCAAAGACATTCCTGATTTGGCACCCGCAGTGATTGTTGCTTGTGCTGCTTTGGGGGTTATGGGACGTTTCACCGGACTCGAAAGTCTTAATTCGAAGGAAAGTAGGCGAATGGATGTGTTATGCGACAATTTGCAAAAACTAGGTTTCGATCTGAGAGACAATGGCTTTAATGAATATGTGCTAATTAATTCCTGCGATATTGCCAAAGGTAGTTACGACTTTTCGGCCATTCAGCTCGACTCGCATGACGACCACCGGATGTTGATGGCTTTTGCCCCTTTGACTTTGATTGGTGGTAAATTGCAAATAAGTCACCCTCAGTCTGTTAATAAGTCCTATCCGCTGTTTTGGGTAGAGTTTTCAAAAGTTGTCAATATTTATTGATTTGGTAATCTGGTATTCCATCTATTAACTTAATATTGTGCTTTATTTTTTAGGAAATATAATATGTTCTAAAATATTGTTGTAAAGTAATTTAGTATAATAGCCCTCAATAAAAAGACCAAAACTATAGAAATTTTAATCATTAAAACATGAGTTTACATACCGTACTATTTGAAGTAAGTTGGGAAGTGTGCAATAAAGTTGGCGGAATCAATACCGTAATAGCGACTAAAGCCCCAATTTTATCCCAAAAATATAAGCATCAGCATATTTTTGTTGGCCCTGATGTTTTAAAGGAAAAGCATAATGCTGAATTTACTGAGGAGGCAGATTTATTTTCCGAATGGAAATTATTGGCAGAGTCGCAAGGTCTTAAAATCAGAATCGGGCGTTGGAATATTCCCTCCAACCCAATAGCTATACTGGTCGATTACACCACCTTTTTTAGCCAAAAGAATGAAATTTTTACCCACTATTGGGAGCGATTTCGCTTAGATTCTATTGATGGCCAGTGGGATTACATCGAGCCAGCCTTGTTTGGATATGCTGCAGCCAGCGTTATTGATTCCTTTTATCACTTCAATTTCCAAAAGAAATCGGCCGTAATTGCCCATTTTCATGAATGGATGACCGGCTTGGGCGTTTTATATCTGAAGGATAAAGCCCCATATATCGCCACCGTTTTCACCACTCACGCCACCATTATGGGGCGCGTATTGGCTGGTAATAATATGCCTTTGTACAGTAAATTAATGGATTATAAGCCTCATATTATTGCAAAACAATTTAATATTACCTCTAAATATTCGTTGGAGCGTTTGGCAGCCGAACAAGCCGATGCCTTCACCACCGTAAGCGATATTACCGCAAAAGAATGTGAGGCGTTTTTTCAAAAAGCGCCAGATGTGGTTACTCCAAATGGATTCGACGATTCGTTTGTGCCTAAAGACCAAGAATATATCGAAAAGAGAGCTGTTGCTCGCAAACGCTTGAAAGAAGTGAGCGAAGCTGTCTTGGGATACCCACTGAATGATCCTTTCTTTGTGATTAACTCAGGACGCTATGAGTTTAAAAATAAAGGTATTGATGTTTTTATTGATTCTTTAAACGCGCTCCAAACGCAGCAAATCAACCAAGATCGCGAATTGGTAGCCATCATTGCAGTACCTGCAAATCACCGTGAACCCCAAAGCGAAGTGGTGCAACGCTTGAATCAATTAGAAAACGGGGGTAATATTCATTTTGCTACTCATCATCTTTTTGAGAAACAATATGATCCTATTCTAAACAAAATCAGTGAATTATCGCTCGATAATGGAATCGATAAAAAAGTTAAAATAATCTTTGTGCCAGTTTATCTTGATGGAAAAGATGGCGTTTTTAATATGTCATATTACGATTTGCTGATTGGTTTTGACCTTAGTGTGTTTCCGTCTTACTACGAACCATGGGGCTATACCCCCATGGAAAGTATAGCCTTTAGCGTTCCTACAATTACAACCACTTTGGCTGGTTTTGGTGTTTGGATAGCCGAAAAAGTGAAAGAGGGAAACAAAGGTGCTGAGATTATTTTTAGAGATGACAATTCCAATGGCCAAACTGCCATAGATCTTACTAAAGCCATGGCTAACTATTGGATGATGAGTGAGCAAGCATGGAAACACGCTTCCGTAGATGCTCATAAATTATCCCGTTTGACCTTATGGAAAAATCTGGTTCATGAATATTATACGGCTTATCAGCTGGCTACTACCCAGATCGAGAATCGTCATTCGGCCATCGAAGAGCAATTGTTTCATCAGCAAGGCACTCATTTTAACCAGATTCAAAGTCAATTGCCCAATTGGAAAAAGGCATTGGTAAAGCCAAAACTTCCAGAACGCTTGCATGCACTCTTGGATTTAGCGAATAATTTATGGTGGACATGGAATTATGAGGCTGCTTCGCTTTTCAAGGCTATTGACCCTGCCCTGTGGATTAAAATTGAGTTTAATCCCATTGCCTTGATCGAGTCCATGGATATTGAACAAATCAAAGCTTTAGAATCTAATGCTGAATTTGTAGCGAAATTGGATGCAGTATATGCTGAATTTCAAGAATATATGGCTGCAAAAGAAAAGCGTGATACCAAGCAAATAGCTTACTTTAGTATGGAGTTTGGCTTGCATGATACCATTAAGATTTTCAGCGGTGGTTTAGGAATTTTGGCAGGCGACTTTATCAAAGAGGCCAGCGATAATAATGTGAATATGGTAGGGGTTGGACTGTTGTATCGCTATGGATATTTCCGTCAGAAAATCACTCAATTTGGGGATCAATTGGCTACCTTTACTCCTCAACGTTTTACCCAATTACCTTTGATACCTGTGCGCGATAATAAAGGAAATTGGATTAGCATCGGCATTTCCTTGCCTGGTAGAGTATTGCGTGCTAAAGTATGGAAAATCAATGTGGGACGGGTTGAATTATATTTGCTTGATACCGATATTGACGAAAATAATTCTGCCGATCGACGTATTACTTATCAATTATATGGCGGAGATCACAATAATAGATTTTTGCAAGAATTGCTGCTCGGAGTAGGCGGCATACGTCTTTTAGATGCCATTGGCTCAATACCGAGTATGTACCATTGCAACGAAGGTCATGCGGCAATGATTGGATTAGAACGCCTTCGTAAATACATTGGCGAGTATAAATTGTCGTTTGATGTGGCTAAAGAAGTTGTTCGGGTTTCCACCTTATTTACCACCCATACCCCTGTTCCTGCAGGTCACGATCGCTTTGACGAAGATTTGCTGCGAACCTATTTGCCTCATTATGCCGATCGACTTAATATTTCGTGGCAAGATTTTATGGCGCTCGGAAGAGTAAATCGCGAGGATGCCAGTGAGAAATTTTCGATGAGTGTTTTGGCGGCTAAATTATCGCAGGGGATGAATGGAGTAAGCAAAATTCATGGTAGAGTGAGTCAAGAAATGTTTGCCGAAATGTTTCCGGGATATTATCCTAATGAGTTGTATATTAGCTATGTAACCAATGGAGTGCATTTGCCAACATGGGCATCCAAGCGATGGGGAGGATTGTATCACCAAATAAGTAAGGACTTTTTTCAGCATCAAGCGGAACAATCAAATTGGGATAAAATATATCAAGTACCTGATAAAACCATCTTAGATTTACGAAATAATCAGCGTCATAAACTGATGCAATATCTGCGCGACCGACTTGAGGACGAAATGCGTCAACGTAGTGAATCACCCAATAGGATGGTCGATATCTTAAGTAATTTGCGCGATGATGTGCTAACAATTGGTTTTGCTCGTCGTTTTGCAACTTACAAACGGGCGCATTTGCTATTCAATAATCTGGAAAGATTGGATCGGGTAATCAATAATCCTAAGCAACCAATGCAATTTATTTTTGCCGGTAAGGCGCACCCAGCCGATCAAGCAGGGCAGGATTTGATAAAAAGAATTGTTGAAATCAGCAAAATGCCGCAATTCCAAGGTAAAATTATTTTCGTCGAAAATTATGATATCAGCTTAGCCAAAAGACTTATCAGTGGGGTCGATATTTGGTTGAATAATCCAACTCGTCCGCTCGAAGCTAGTGGTACTAGTGGTGAGAAAGCAGTGATGAATGGTGTGCTCAATTTTAGCGTACTTGACGGATGGTGGGCTGAGGGCTATCGCGAGGGAGCCGGTTGGGCATTGAGCGAAGAGAAAGTTTATGATGATCAAGAGCAACAAGATATTTTGGATTCTTCCATGATGTATCATCTTTTTGAAAATGAGATTGCTCCAGCATTCTATAATTTGGATGAGAACGGAATCCCTAAGAATTGGATCCAAATGATCAAAAAGAATATTGCAGAGATTGCACCCCGTTTCACCATGAAACGCATGATTGATGATTACATCCGTCAGTATTATACTCCTCAAATGGAACGTTCTGAATTGTTGAGTAATCATAATTATGAATTGGCCAAGGAAATTGCTTTATGGAAAAAATCCTTTACCGAAGCTTGGAAAACTTTTGAAGTAATTCATGTGGAATATCCTGATTCAAACCAACGTCCACTGAGCTTGGGGGATGATTTTAGTGCGCAAGTATATCTTAAAACTGGTGATTATAATCCTGATTTTGTGGGTGTTGAAATTGTTTTTGGTGATAAAGTAGATTCAGAAGTGCAACGTATTCGCCAGCTTGAATCTATGCATTATGTGAAGACAAAAGATGGCGTTTCTCAATATGAAATAAGTTTGCCGGTTTCGCATGCGGGTGTCTTTGATTTTGCTTTTAGGGTGTTTCCAAAACATAAAAATTTGCCACATCGTCAAGATTTTCCATTGATTAAGTGGATCTAGTTTTTTTTGACGTATAAATTTGCCATGAATCCGCAATTGTTTTTATTGGAGGATTCAGGGCATTTTTTTTTCTGGTTAATTCTTTATTTGAGGTGCTACAAAAATCTTTGAGTAGCTTTGTTGCTTCATTTCGCCTGTGCTCACTTCCCTCCGACTTCGCTCAGGGCAAGCTCTTTTCGGGTTTAGTTAAACTTTAATTTTAAGCGGTTATGGTGGCACTCATCTCGGAGGCTGTTTTTTTTGCAATATCGAGCCTGCAAAACTCAATAAAACAAGGTGAATGAATATCAACTCCATTTGCAACAATGGAAATTGAATTGGGTTTATCTGTATTTTGACAATTGATGTACAATGTGAGTAATAAAAAGTGATTAAATGTTAGTTTCGTTTCATTGATAATGAAGCAAAGTTAGCAAAGAAAATTATAGCTTTTACATTTATTTTTACCCCCCCCAATTTATACTGGGTCTAAATATGTGGTGTTGGGAGAGTATTTATTACAAGACTAATCGTAATTATTATAATAGGATTAGGATGCAAATAGGGGTAAGTTACTAGTTATTAACTCGCTTCAGTGGTGGTGCTTAAACCATTGCTTAACTCAATATGGAAGAGATAAACTCCATTGCTAAGGTTG
>DYSI01000025.1 GCA_020718275.1 Draconibacterium orientale | reverse complement strand
ATATATTCCAACTTATGGATTTCGGATAATGAAAATTCAATATTTTTAAATGGTCAAACTTAAGGGGGAAGCTTACAATGCACTTTATTTAATCAAAGCTTTTCAGATCATGCAAAGCTCTGCTATAATTGACTGCATAAACTATTCTAGCATTATTTTTGTCTATTAAGCCGAAATGTTTTTAGCTAACCAAAAAAAATATAATCACTAGAATCTTCAATCAATAACGAATGCTTAATTTGAGTAAACATAATATACTATTCATGGATTTCACTACTGAATAAATATGTATCAACAAAGGATGTTATTCGTCTGTAATACAAACCGAAATTTCCATTCAGAACATATTAATATTTTACCTCCACCAAATCAATCCTAGGATGCAGGTATAGCAAATATCCTTTGCAACTTTTGTTTTCAATTAGTTGAATTTGTTCCATATAGCCTTGTACTTGTTGCTGGTGTTTCTGTTTTTCTCGTTCTGAAATTTCTTGATAATTAGCATATTTATAATCAACTACCAAACAATGATCGGCATAGATTATTACTTTGTCGGGGCGCATCGCTTGACCGTTGGCGGTGATTAATTCTTTCTCAGTTTTATGCGTTGCACTTGTTTCAAATAAGAAATTGTATTGCTTATTGGTACTCAGCTCAAGTAAAATAGTTTGAAATTCCAATGCATTTTCTGCCGCCATTTCATTAGCGGCAATCGACTGCTCAATAAGTTTTTTAATGGATTTATTTTGCTCAAAATTATTTAACAAAGCATGCAATTGAACTCCTTTGTCGCGCAATTCAGCAATGCCATTCACTGCATTTTGCTCGCGTTTGAGTCGAATTCTATTATTCCATGGTTGATAGATGTATTGGTCAATCAATAAATTAGGGGCAAGTTTTTGTACTTCGATAGGCATGTTTGATGCCTTACTTTCAATTTGGCCAATGCTTAGCTTATCATCGCTTTGTGTTATTAGCCTGGTTGGTTCCCAATCAATTGATTTGATGTTCAACCACATTTTTTCATTTTCTTCTTTTTTGCTAAGCAGCAGATAAAGTTGATCAGTGGCGCGGGTGCATGTCACGTAGAGCATATTGAGTTCATCTAATCTTTGCCGATCGAATTCAAGCTGAATAGTATCTTTGAAAACGCTTTGCAAGCCTTTAGCTTCATCGCTTATGAGTACTTTTGGAATGAAGGTTTTAATCGATTCCATGGGTTCGTCCCACAAATAATTAGGAGTAAAGGTACTTTTTCTGCTTCTGAAGTAGGGGAAAATAACGATGGGAAATTCTAATCCTTTCGATTTGTGAATGCTTAAAAGTTGAACTGCATGCGGATCGTGGGCTAGATTAATTTTTAAACTTTCATAGTTTGTTTCCCAATATTTCAAAAATTGCCCGCTTGAATTGCCTGTTTTTTTACCTTGCTCAATCATTAAGTCGAGGAGGTGAAAAAGGAATGGATTGATAGGATTTGGCAATTTTGCCTTGTCGATAAGATATTCAGCAAGCTGATAGCTATCTAATTGGAGCATTTTCTCAAGTTCAAAATCAAAGCCCTTAGCATTCAGAAAATTAAAGAAGCTTTTGCTGGTTAAAAAGGTGGTTTCGTTGTTGAGTGGCAAATACTGATTTATATAACGTATGACCACGTAGGAGTGAAGGCTAACATTAGATTCCTGCAAGATGTACATCATGCTGATAATCAGATTTACCGTTTGCGATTTGTATAAATACAGGGCATCAGCACTCACTACTTTGATTCCTTTTTGTAAGAGAAAATCCGCTATTTGGCTCAATATCTTGTTTTTGCGTGCGATAATACAAATGTCGCCAAGCGAATATTGCTGCGCTTTTTCAATGGTTAGTATCTGCTGATAAATTGCTTCAATCACCGCCTCAGTATTTCCGTCAACCAATTGGATATTAACATAACCACCAAAGGGATCTTTTGAGGCCAATTGCGTATGATTTTCAAAGAAATTTAGAACATAAGGCGTTTCATCTTGAAGTAATCGACTGAAGAACGTGTTGTTGAAATACACAATATTTTCTTTACTTCGGTAATTGGTATTCAGAAATTGAGCTTGATAAACTTGGGTAAAAAGCTTTTCACGGATTTTCTGAAGGTTCGACTGTTCGGTATTGGCTAGTAGCGGAAGTCGAACAAATTGCTCCACTTCGGCATCTCTCCAGCGGTAAATAGATTGTTTGGCATCTCCTACCAATAGGTTTTTGTATCCGGAAGCTAGACTATTTTCAACTAATGGTATGATATTATTCCATTGAATAACAGAGGTGTCCTGAAATTCATCTATCAAAAAATGCTTGTATTTTTGTCCAATGCGCTCGTAAATAAAGGGAGCATGCTGCTCATTTACTATTTCTGCAATCTTGCGATTTACCTCCGATAGATGTACTAAATCATTTTCTTCGGAATAATTAATAATGGCTCGTTTTAATTCATGCAGCAGCGCAAGTGGGGTTATATGCTTCAAGATAAGTGAATATGAATTGTAGAGTACAATCTCTTCCGTATAGTAAGTCCTTGCCCGTTGGATGGCAGCGCTTAGGCTTGGGATTGCTTGTTCTATTCTATCAATAATATCTTTAGACTGGTTTTTTGTATACCACTGTTTGTTATCCTCCACATATTCCAGAAAGGTTTTATTCTCAAGCTCATCAAGCTTGTAGCAATGCTCATGAAGTTTATACAATTTACTGAAATAATTATGAAGCCAAGCTCTCGAACAACTCTTTGGGTTCAGCGAAAAATCATTCAATATTTTCAAGCCTTCGACGCCAAATTGTTTCATGTTCCGATCGTATTCTTTTAGCTTGCTTTGGGCTAAATTTTTGATTAACACAAAGTTAGTGAGTGGAATAGTCTTCAATGAATCAATATTTACATAATGTTTTGATTCAAAAATGAGTTTGCCTAAATTACTTAGTGGAATTTGTAGGTCATAGCTATGTTCTTCTTCGAGTTTGTTAATGGTGTAATCAATCAAAAATTGCGTTAGTTCTTGATCAATGCCCACTTGCTCATATACTCGCTCAATGGCTTCTTCGATAAGAATATTTTGATCTAATTCAATATCAAAATTAGCCGATAAATGGAGATCATGGCTGAAACTTCGCACAATACGCACCACAAAACTGTCTAAAGTACTAAAGCCAAGCTCGCCATAGTGATGCAAAATATTTTTTAATAACGCTCCCGCATTGGCTTTGAGCATGGCATTGTCAAAACCGATTCTCTCGCTTAGTGGATTAATCAGATCTAGCAATTTGGGTTCTGGATGTTCAATATCCATGTCCTTTAATTTGACTAAAGTGCTGATTAAACGGTCTTTCATTTCGAGCGTAGCTTTGATAGTGAAAGTTAGGGCTATAATATTTTTGAATGAATTAGGGGCTTTCAGTGCTAAGGCCAAATATTCAATGATAAGGGTAAAAGTTTTTCCCGATCCGGCTGAGGATTTATAAACTAGAAGGCTCATGAAATGGATTTGAAGCGAAATTAATGTATTTTGTTAAAAAATAGATTTTATGATTATTTATTTTAATTATAAATTAATAATATCGTTAATTCTATATTTTTGCAGCGGATTAGCAATTGGCTTTTTTATTTTAAAAACGACTGATTTTCAATTTATTTCTGAAATAGCTGACTGTTGAAAATCATTTTTTTATTTTCAAGTTTAGTTTTTTAATGATGTCAAATAAAATATTTAATCTTACCGAGGCTGCAAGCATTGGGATACATAGCATGGTTTTTATCGCCAAAAATGGTGATATGACCAATGTTGCTCGTATTTCTGATGAGTTTAAGTTTTCAAAACATCATGTTGCCAAGGTGATGCAGCGTTTAAATAAAGTGGGAATGGTAGGGAGCAATCGTGGTCCATCGGGAGGTTTTTTTCTGACCAAGGAACCTGCCGAAATTACACTCCTTGAAATTTATGAAGCTATCGAAGGCCGCATTCCGGAGTATGACTGCCCCATGGGATACGACCATTGCCCTTTTACTCAATGTTTGTTAGGTAGTCTGGTTTCCGAAATGACCACTCAATTTAAAATCTATCTGCAAGAACATACGCTCCAATTTTATCTAGACCATGGCTATTGATTAAAGATTTTAGAAACAGAAAGCCCTGATTTGCTTGCAAATCAGGGCTTTCTGTTATAGGTAGTTTATAGATTTGGAATCTAGGCCTTAAGCTAGTCTAGCGGTCGCGTACTGGAAAATAAATATTGGTTATCCACTTGGTGCTGTCTTTTTCGGTTGATGGATCTACAATGTATTCCTCATACGGACTTCCATTCATTTGTAATTGTTTGTATTCTAAATATTTATCTAGTGTTTCGTAGGCTATGCCTGATTTTTTATAGCTGCCAATGTATTTAATCCAAATGGTACGACTGGAGGCGATGGTATAGGTGTGGATTTTTCCTTCTATGGTTTTGATATTGCCAACTGGTATCATGCATCGAAAATAACTTATTGCTTCGGGATTAAATCCATTCCATTCGGTAGCGGTATATCCTTTAGGAGTGATTTTTAGTTCGCCCATTTTTTTCATTAAGCTAGCAAATCCACTGCTCATTTTACCTGCTAACTCACTCGATAATCCCGAATCCTGAATGGTGAGGTAGTTTTTAGCATCAAGCACTTCATCGTGAATGGTATAGCCCGCATAATCTGGTATCGAAATATTGGCTTCGGTGTACACTTTAAGCTTGTTAAGCCCTTTTTTGAAATTATGTTTTGCCCCTTTTTCAATCATATAACCTACAAATCGACCAAATGGAAATGATAAATTTTCAACGTCCATAATCCAGCTAACTTCCACACCTTGATCTACTTGCTTAAAGTGAAAGTGACTTTGCGCTTCGTTTTTCTGGTCATTAAATGCTAATTGGGTCACTACTTTTTCATTTGGTATACTGATAATGATGGTCTGTACACTACGCCCTTCCTTTTCATCTGTCCATAGCATTTTGGCACCAACTCCTTCTTGTGATCCTTCGTATTTTGTATGCAAAACACTATCATTGTAAGGAGACCAATTGGTCCAATTATGAAAATTATTGACTTGGCTAAATACCTTTTCTATAGGCGCATTTACGATTACTTTTTCTTCGACATGTACATTGGCGGGTAGCGTTAAAGCCCAAATTAGGGAACCTAAAATTCCAGCCAATAGAATACTTAAAATAATTTTTATTGAAGACATTTTATTCGTTTTTTAGTTTTTTATTATTTTAAAATTAGCGGTGTTGCTTGCGTTACTCAGTCTGACGAAATAAATTCCAGCAGCAAAACTAGAAGCATCTACTTCGATGATTTCCGCCTTTGAATTTATTTTTTCTTGATAAACAATCATTCCTAAGGCATTGATTATTTCCAGATTTTCAAAATGACTGGCTTCCTCAATGTTTATTTGGAAATGTCCGTCGCTTGGATTTGGGAAAATATTTACCTTACCTAACTGGTTATGAATGAATTCTACCCCAGTAGCCGCATTTATAGTCAACGATTTAGTGATAGAATCTACTCCACAACCATTGTCAACCATCAGTTGTACTTGATAGGTTCCATTTTGCAAATAGGTGTGTTGAGGATTGAGTTGTTGAGTGCTTGTTTGATCGCCAAAACTCCAAGTACTAAGGCCAGGATTAAGACTGTAGTCCGAAAATAAAATACTGGGGTCGTTATTTTGAAAAGTGAAATCAGCATCAGGTGCTACGCTGTTTACAAAAGCAATCACCTGTACTCGATTACTAAAACAAGGTTTTTCTTGGATTTCCCATTCATAAAAGTAGTAGTAATAATCAGTTGGATTAGTATTAGCACTGCTTTTGGTGATACTTAATATGCCGTTCAGCGTATATGGAAAATTGACCCCGCTATTGTGCCTGTATAGGTTTTCTCCCACCAAACGCAATCCATTGGCAACTGGTAAATCGAAGTCTAAGCTCAGTGTATTCCATCCAGCAACGACATTTACCGTTCTGCTGTCAATTAGGATTCCGTTTGAATTTACAAGTTTTATAACTCGACTTCCAGCGTTTGAAGCATAGGCTTTTACTTGTTTTAAAATGGCTGGCACAAAAACATCAAACTCCAAATAATGTTCATAATTTAATACGCTACCTCCTGTATTGACTGCGTTTTTTCCAACAGTGTTAACTGGTTGGTTAGTAAAGCTTTGTACCCAATAGGAGGTGGATAGAATTAGATTTGGGGTGGTGAAACTATTGCCAGTATCCAAAGCAGTTGTTGCATTCTGACTGTCGTACCAAAGGTAATCGCCAGCGCCAGAAACGTTGAAAGTAAAGACTCCTCCATTGCATTTTGCCCGCGAAACTACCAAAGGATCACTGGGTTTATTTACTAAAACATAATCGGTTTTCATCAATTGATTAAATCCAAAAGCATTGGAGCTTATCAAACTAACAGAATATAAGCCACTTTGACTATAGTTATGAATAGGATTTTGTAGATTAGAGGTGACACCATCACCAAAGGACCAAAGCCAACTAGTTGGACCATTAAGACTTAGATCCGTAAATTTCATTTCTCCCGAACAGTTGGCCGTATCATTTACCGCAAAATTACAAACTGGTGGTACTGCAGTAAAATTGCATTGCCAGCTAGCTACAAATCCTGCTTTGGTGAGTCCCATATCAGTTTCTTGCAATAAAGTAACGCTTCCACTATTGGCAGTGATTGTTCCACCATTGGGTAGGTTAGTGCCATCATATATGCCTATTAGCGTTGAACTGGTACTTGGTCCATCATAGATTTTGAGATAATCATAACCAGTTTCAAAGTCAAATTGTGAAAATGTCAGCACGACACTGGACGCGCCTACTGGTGCGATGGTGGTAGATACCGAGGTGTTGTCAGCATAATTATTTGGTCCTCCAGAATCATAAAGGGTTCCTTGACAGGCGGTTTTGGTTTGTGAGCCGCTTGGTGGCATATACACTATACATGGATTATTAGTGCTGATAGAAATATAGGCGTTTTTGATTATAGTATCTTGCCCACAGCCTCCACCATTGGCAATCAAACTCACCGCAAAAGTTCCAAAACTGGTATAGGTATGTGTAGGATTATAGATTGTACTGCTTAGTCCATCACCAAAATCCCAGATAAAACTTCCTCCATTATTGCTCAAATTCTGAAAAGAAATAGTTGCTGGGGGTTCACAAAACTCGGTAATCGGCGAGTTGAAATCGGCTTGAACTCCTGCTATGTAGCCACTATTTCCAATTCCTACCGCATAAAATGCATTGGCAACCGATTGAACGGCTGGTGAACAAGCGCCATAAAGGTCGGTGGCGGATTTTAGCCAATAAAAACGAGCGTCAATATGTTGTGAACTATTGGTTAAATAAACGGTGAGCGCACGAAAAGCTATCGCTGCGGCAGTGTCAATCCCAAGCCCATTGACCGAATAAGAATTATTCAAATCATTTATACCTGATCCTCCTTCCGAAAGTAAATAATAACAATGACTTAACACTCCACAATTGGTATGTACTCCACCATTATCGGCTGTGCCGATATAGTAATTTTGTCCTAAATAAGTATCGGGATCACCATAAGAATTTGGATTAGACATGGAACGGAATGCGTTGCCAATGTTCTCACCCATTAGCCAATTGGCAACTGATGGTTTGGCGAAGAACTCTATCGAAGTGCCAAAAATATCGCTATACGCCTCATTCATTGCACCTGATTCGTCTTGATAATCTAAATTGGCGGTGTAGGTGGTTAGTCCGTGGGTAATTTCATGCCCCACAATATCTAAGGCAACTAAAGGTAGCATACTACCGTTGCCATCGCCAAAGGTCATCACTTGTCCATCCCAAAAAGCATTGGCGTAGTTTAGATCATAATGCACGTAGGAGATAAGCTTCAAGCCGTTTCCATCAATGCTATTGCGATTGAAATTCTGAAAATAAAAGTCGTAGGTCATTTCCATTCCCCAATGGGCATCCGTAGCAATTTCATCTTGCGATGTATTGATATTGTTCCAGAAATTATCGGCATCAGTAAAATCAAATGCACTGCCATAATTGGTCGAATTATTTAGATTATAGGTTTCAATGCCTAAACCTCTCCCTGTTTCACGTAAACGAAAAGAGCTGTTGTAATAATCGCTAATAATATTTTTTTGACCGCTGTATTTTGTAGCTGCTATACCCGCACTATCAGTATGTTGTATTAGATTATTTTGATAAATAATGCTTCCATTTTGAGCATCGACAAAAACCTCGGAACGACTCAAGGGTTGTTGTGCATAAATATTGAAACGGTAGCTTAAATGATATTGCTGATTTTCTTTGTCCCTAATGATTACTTTGGTTGCTTTAGGATAATAGCTAGCCATGGGATTTGATTCTATTGTCTTAAGTTGCGCTTCCTCGGCTTCAATTTGCCATTTGTAAAGGCTTGCATTGACATGATTTAATGCAAATTGCAAAGCCTGCGTCTCGCTAAGCATAATCTGATAGTTTCTATCTGCTTCGTTTTGAATGATTCCATTGATCGCATAAATCAAATTGTTGCGGAGATGAACCACAATCATTCCATCATGTATTTGAGCATCTTCAACAGTCAATTTATAGCGGATATGGCTTGCATCAGATTGGTCAGTGATACGATTTATTTCAAGCAGCCCTGTAGATTCACTGAGTTTAAAATTCTTATGAAGCCATTCATTAAATTGTTGCGCGGGTATTTCTTGCCCCTTTACAAAGGCAATATAATCAATTTGTTGGCTCTTTTCGTTGAGATGTACTTCCTGCGCATTAGCAATATAAGATTGGGCTTGCTTACCGTAAAATGACTGAGCATGGCTTGCTCCCAATAAACCTATTTGCAATATAAAAATAAGGAATAATGATTTTGACATGTGCTTTGGTTTGAGTGAATTTGATGGTTCAAAAATAGTAAATAATTGTACTCGAATTATGTAATAGGAGTCATGCTAATAGGGGATTTTGCTTTAGCAACTAGCAGATTATATGCAAGACCGTAGTTTTGAGATTTGGTTCTTGCTTTTTTACCAATTTTTTTACAAAGGATTTCTTCTTATTTTATGTACTTTTGCTAAAGAAAGAAGTGAATAAACCTATATCACTTCCGAGTTATTCATTTTTTTATATTTCTTACCTATGCGTTATTTCTACAAATTTAATTTATTGTTTTTCATCTTTTTCCTTATCCAGACGACTTCTGTTATAGCCCAAGAAAAAACAGATAATCAATGTTTTACATTCGATACCATTGCGCATATTAGCTCAACGGCAGTGAAAGATCAATATAAATCGGGTACTTGTTGGAGCTTTGCTGCCACCTCTTTTGTGGAAACAGAAATTCTACGCATGGGCGGTGAAGCCTTGGATTTATCTGAAATGTTCTTTGTATATCATGCTTATCAGTCCAAGGCACAACGTTTTGTAAGATTGCACGGTAAGTCAAATTTCGGCCCTGGTGGTCAAGCGCATGATGTTATGAATATTATCCGTAAGCAGGGAATGCTAAAGGAGTCGGATTACCCTGCTTTGGTTGGTGGTTTCGATAATCATGTGCATGGCGAATTAGATAATGTGCTGAATGCTTTTGTTTCGGAAGTAGTAAAAAATCCCTCTGGCAAACTAAGTGAATCATGGTCTGATGGTTATACTGGATTACTAAATGCCTATCTGCATGATCCTGTGCCAATGCAAAAAACTGCTAAAGCTTTGCTAAAATCTACCTCCTTCAATCCTGATGATTATGTGGAATTGACCTCCTATACCATGGCAGCGTATTACAAACCTTTTATGCTCGAAGTGCCTGATAACTGGAGCTTTGACCTTTATTATAACATTCCATTGGATGAATTGATGAGTGTGATAAAATCAGCGCTTCAAAGTGGATATTCGGTTTGCTGGGATGGTGATGTAAGTAATCAGGGCTTTTCGCATGCTAAATCACTCGCCATTGTGCCAGAAACAAAAATTGAAAATATGACGGATTCAGAACGTGCAAAATGGGAGAAACTTTCTGAAAACGAATTGCTTAGAAATAGCTATTCCTTTTCTAAACCTGTGGTCGAAGTGGAAGTTACGGAAATAATTCGCCAAAAAGCTTTTGATAATTATGAGGTTACAGATGATCACCTAATGCACTTAACTGGTTTATTGAAGGACCAAAATGGAACTTTTTATTATCTTACCAAAAATTCATGGGCAGAAAAATCGAATGCAAAAGGTGGGTTCTTGAATATGTCGGAAGCTTATCTGCGCTTGAATACTGTGGCTATAATGGTGCATAAGAATGCTTTACCAGAGGAATTAAAGAAAAAACTTGGGCTGAATTAAGAGTTTTGTTTTTTTAAGGGCGCAAGGCTGTGGAATATTTTGTGCCTCGGTTTGATTTTTTTTCTTTTTTTTGAAAATGAGCCATTTTATCTTGTCTATTGAATAAACTGATAAATTGAAAATATAATTATCTTTACCATCTTCTTAAATTATAAATATGTTTACAAGAATAGCCATTTTGGTTGGCGTATCATTGTTAATTGATTTTATAAATTTAATTGCTTTGCGGCAGTTGACTTATCGAATCAGGGAAAGTTTGCTTGCTAAAATCATTATTCAATCCTATTGGCTATTGAGCGTTTTTCTAGGGATTTATTTCACCATTCATTTTTTTATCACCGGATACCCAGGCTTGGATTATGTGAAATACCGAAGCTTTTTTGACCTGTTTGGCGTTTATGCGCTAATTTATTTTCCTCGAATCGTATTTCTTCATTTTGTCATCTTGCAATTTTTGTTTTTTCAAATAAAGCGATTGCTTAATCCTGGCAAACTTTATATGGTAAAACGAAACAAACCACGGAATTTTATCTTTCTTAAAGTTGGACTTCTCTTCATTGCTTTGAGTTTTTTGATAGTGCTTTATGGTTTAATTTGGGGCAAAACTGCTTATGTAGTTAAACAGCAGATAATCTACTCCGAAGATTTACCAAAGGGTTTTGATGGTTTTAGGATATTGCAAATCAGTGATATGCATCTTGGAAGTTTCCGTCACACTCAGGATGTTGAAAAGGGTTTGCAATTGGCAAAAGCTCAAAAAGCTGATCTAATAGTTTTTACGGGTGACATGGTAAATAATGTATCTGCTGAAATGGATCCTTATATTCAACAACTTGCACAGCTTAAGGCGCCTTTTGGCGTTTATGCCATTCTTGGAAACCATGATATGGGTGATTATGTGAAATGGCAAGTTGAAAGTATGAAATATAATGAAATTCAGAACCTTATCAATAAAGAAAAGACTGCTGGTTTTACATTACTGCTCAATGAAAATCGCTTAATCTACCGCAATGGTGATTCCATAGCTTTAATGGGTGTTGAAAATTGGGGCAATCCGCCTTTCAAACAATATGGTAATTTGTCTAACGCATTGTCTGGTGTCGAAAAAGTGCCTTTCAAAATTCTTTTGAGTCACGATCCTAGCCATTTTAAAGCAGAGATTTATCGTAAAACGGATATTCAGTTGACTTTGTCGGGACATACTCATGGAATGCAAGTGGGAGTGGACATTTTCGGGTTTCAATGGAGCCCAATAAAATATTTGTACCCCCAATGGAAAGGATTGTATCAATTTGATAATCAATATCTGTATGTAAATCCAGGTTTTGGATTTATCGGATTACCAGCTCGCATTGGAATACGTCCTGAAATTACCATTATTAAGCTCAAAACGAAGCCTAAAAAATGAGCTTAATCTTCCTGATAGGTTATATGGGCTGTGGAAAAAGTTCAACAGGCAAAAGGCTGGCTACAAAACTTTCGTACCGCTTTGTTGATTTAGACCAATTAATCGCGCAGGAATATAAAATGTCCATCTCTCAAATATTCAATACTTTAGGGGAAGATCAGTTGCGTATTTGGGAACAACAAGCATTGCATTCTTGCTTCAGTTATCAGAATACGGTGGTTGCTTTAGGGGGTGGTACTCCTTGTTTTTTTGATAATATGACTCAAATTCAGCAGCATGGTTTTAGTATTTATTTGCAAATGCCTGCCTCAATTTTGGTCAATCGCCTACAGAATGCTAAAACACAACGTCCACTTTTACAATCTATGAATGCCGCTGAAATGCACGATTTTATTAAAATTCATCTTGTTGAGCGCGAAAAATACTATCTGAGGGCAAATCTCGTTTTCCTTGCTCATAACCTCGTTTTGACAAAACTCATCGAGAAGATAAAAATGGAAATGGATAAGTATTAACTATCTATCAAACCGTACTTTGATTTGTGTTTGGTCCAAATGCATTACCTAAAACTATTGTGGGATGTAACAATTTGATTTTGTGAGGTGTTATGGTTTTGAAAATCAACAAATAGGCGTGGGTAAGCCTTGTGCTATGTTTATCAAAGCATGGATTTTAGAAATTCAGGACAGCAAAGCAAAAGCAATTTTTAGAACTCCCTTATAATATTATCTTTGCATAAATTTTTTAGCCCATGCATCTTTTCTTTTTAGTCGTTTTTCAATTGCTTTTTTTTACCTCATTATTTGCCCAAAATGATGGCTTTTATGATGAAAATTACCTCCGATTCGACGATTTTGTGTATTCTGATCATATCAAAACTGTGCAGCTAAACAGAAATGGCTTTGATTATTCGCTTCCTGCCATCCAGCTTGGCTCAAACGAAAAGTTAAGACTCAATTTTGATGATATGAATGTGGGTTCGATGACTTACAACTACACTTTTATTCTTTGTAATTCAGATTGGACGCCTGCCGATTTACTTCCTATGGAGTATTTGGATGGAATGACAGAAGATTATTTCAATACTAATGCAGCTTCCTTTAATACCACCACTTCCTATACTAATTATAGCGTGTTGATTCCTTCCTCGAATTTGATATTAACCAAATCTGGAAATTATATTTTGAAAGTATACCCTGAGGGAGATCCGGATAATCCGATTTTTACAAGGCGAATGTATGTTGTTGAAAACAAAGTAGATATAGAAGCGCAAGCCAGAATTTGCAGCGCGCCACAATATCGAAATTCTCATCAAGAATTATCTGTGAATATTAAATTAAACCATTATCCTATGCCAAATGTTTATGATAATTTTAGCATGCACATTCAGCAAAATGGTCGAAAAGATAATATGATTGTGAAAACTGTACCAACAGCTCTAAGTAGCGATTATCTATATTTCAATCAAGTGAATGATATTTTGTTTGATGCTGGCAACGAATTTCGTGTTTTTGACATTCGTAGTCTTAAAACCTATTCCTCTCGGATTAGTCAAATTAATTATGATGCAAAAGGATATCACATTAGTTTGCTGACTGATGGAAGCCGTTACCGACAGGAATACCTTAAATATACTGATTTGAATGGCGGCTTCGCAATCATAAATTGGGATGATCCTCAGCTGAGTAGTCAAATCGAAAGTGATTACGCTTGGATTACTTTTTCGTTGCAGCCTGATTCTATCATGCAAAATGGCAGCGTCTATTTGATGGGTGCTTTTACCGATTGGAACCTTCTGAATAAGTATAAATTGAGCTATAATTCTGCGGCTAAGTTGTATAATGCCAGTTTGTTACTGAAACAAGGATATTATGATTACCATTATGTTTATGTTCCCAATAATTCAAACAGAGGTAGCGTGATTCCTTTAGAGGGTAATCACAGCGAAACCATAAATAATTATACCATCTTCGTTTATTACCGTGATCAAGGCGATTTTTACGATAAACTAATTGGATTAAAAACCATCGTATCAACTTATGATTAAATCGTTTTTTTTAATTATCTTATTTTCAGTTTTTACACAAAGCCTTACCGCTCAATTTTTTGAGAAGGTTAAGTACATATTTGGAAATGTCGATACTAATTATGTTTATAAATATCCTCATCGATTTATTATCAATCCTTCTTTTACAATCAAAAACAGTAATATTACAGTCAAGGATATCAATAATCAAGGAACGACTTTGGTTTTTAAACCTAATTCTCCTATGAAAATGGGCTTAGTGTTTGCCTACAAATGGGCTCGTTTATCGATGGGTTTCAAAATTCCATCCTATTTGAATAATAAGGGAAATACTGAAACTTTCATGCTTAACTTAACATTGCAAACGCGGGTTCAAAATTGGGGGGGCGATGCTTATGTGATTCATAATAAGGGTTTTTATTTGTCAAATCCTCAGTCGGTAATCTCTACCTGGTCAGATCGACAGGCTTATCCCTTTTATAATACTATGCAAATGCTTGAATTGGGAGCTTTTACGTATGTTATCTTTTCAGATAGGCTCTCCCTGAAATCGGCTTTACAACAAAATGAACGTCAGAAGACTAATGCGGGCGGCATCGCATTTCAAATGGGGATTAAGTATACTGGTTTACTTACAGACCCAAGTTTTATTCCTGCAGCCCAAAAGCGTTTTTATCTTCCCTTAAATGAGACCATGAAAGTCGGTATTATGCAGATGAGTTTTTCGCCTGGCTATGCGTATACCTTCGTTTATAAATACATTTTTGCCACCTCCGTTGCTAATGTTGGTCTCGGTTTTCAAACTGTTTCGTATGAGTCGGGTATTTCTAAAGGGGTACTACTGGATTTAACGCCCAAATATAAACTTCAGCAAATAATTGGTTATAATGGAGACGATGCTTTTGTGAAATTGATTTTTCAGTACGAAAACACCTCTTTCCAAATTGAAAATATTAAATTTCTTTCCAATAGATTTTCTTTCACTTTAGGAGGTGGCTTGCGTTTCCGCTAGCTTATTTATTCTTTGATGATTTTATTTCTGTATGTTTCCCCAGCAGTGCTTAGCTCTAAGACATAAACCCCTTTTGCGATCCTGCTAATATCCATATAATGCTGTTGTTGAATACCAGTTTCATAGAGGTTTTTTTTCATAACAACTTGTCCAATAGTATTATAAAGTTTAAGTTTAACAGCTGAGGTCTGTAAAAGTTGAAACTCGATATTTAAAAGATTAGTAGCTGGATTGGGGTAAATCCTTAATTGATTAATGGCTGTTGGTGAATGTATGGCGCTATTCTGAATCGTAATTTGCTTAATTATGGCACTGTTGCCACAAGTATTGGACGCGATTAGCTTAACTGTATATAAGCCCACATTTGCATATTGATGAGTAGGAGAGGCTTCTAGGCTAAAATCGCCATCTCCAAATTCCCAATAATATGAATCAGCATATTGCGAATTATTTTCAAGAATCAACTGATTAGCATTGAAGTGATAAGAAAATTCAGCAATGGCAGAAAGCGTATCGGATACCACCGCACGAACTTCGGTGCGAGGACTTATGCATGCGTCCCCACGTATCTGCCAATGGTATGCGTAGTAGTAATGACTAGGGTCGCTACTTGCTGTAATAATTACTTGATTGGCATTTGCTATCGGATAAATTACTTGGTTAAAATTTTGATATAGTGCAACATCGGATGAAACGCGTAGAGAATAATTTATGCCTGCCTGAATATCCCAATTGAGATGTATTTTGTTTTTTCCAGCATTCAAACTCACTTCACTTAATTGAATTAACTCCTGCGCACTGTTAATTAATTTGAGTACTGTCCTTCCTGCATTTTGTGCATATAAATCAACCGAAATCAAATGTGCGCTTTCCATTACATCAAATTGTAAATATTCATTACTTTGTGGTTGGCTATAAAAACCTTGTCCACTCGTATCGGGTTTTCCACTTAATAAATGGTATTGATATTGAACACCTTCCACATAAAAAGTGGTAATCGTATCCACAAGCGTAGGATTTAGGGTTTTGCCAATTCCTAGTAATTGACCTGCGATATCTGAATCGTACCATCTAAATTCTCCGACACTGGCGGAAACGCTAAGGTCAATTTTCCCAAAATGGCAGCGATAAACATCGGTAATCGTTGGTTGGTTGATTTGTTGGAGGTTTACATAATTACTTTTTGTAAGGCTATTACTTCCGTTGGCATTGCTGACGGTTAATTGTACCGTATAGTTTCCATTTTGCAAATAGCGATGTTTTGGATGTTGCTGGGTGGAAAATGTATTGTCTCCAAAATCCCATATCCGATTATCAATTCCTCCAGTTGACAAATCGTAAAATTGAATATCACTATTGCAACTTATGCTGTCGTTAGTATAAAATTTGGCTTGGGGCAAATGGCTATTTATTATGCAATTCCATGCTAAAAGGAATCCAGCTGCATGTCCCTTGGCGTCAGTATTTTGTTCTATAGTTATACTACCTCCCGAACTGATAATCGAACTACTGAGTTGCGTATTACTATCGATGCTCAAGAGCAATGGGCTATTAATATTAGGTCCATCGTAGAGGTTAATTTGGTCATTTCCCACTAATTCAACCTCCGAAAAAACAATATTCACTTGACTTGCCCCACTTGGCGAAATGGTGTAACTGGATAAAATATTGTTTGAATAATGGGCGGTATGTCCATTGTCGCGTAACCAACCATGGCAATCGTATGAAATATCATTTCCTTCCATCGGGAGATGATTTGCACATAAGCTATCTATAATCAGCGTTTTGCTTAATTCACTTTGCGTGATTCCATTGGAATCAACTAAGGATAGTTGAATGGTTTTTAATCCAGCAGAGGTGTATTGTATGTAAAAAGGGCCCAAACCAAAAGCTTGGGATGGGATGCCTCCTTGTCCAAAATTCCAAATGCAATTGGTTGAATAATGATTGGAAGCATTGGTAACTAGAAAACTGTCTGTTATACAATAGTTTATGGCTGAAAGAGAAAAGTCGGCTTTCGGACAATTTCCTACGATAGGAATCTCAATAATACATGGTATTTTGTTTTCTGCACTCAGCGTAAGTATTGCTTTATCACCACTTAAATCATTGAAATATAGGTTGCAACTTCCATTAATAATTTCGCTGATGGCAATAATTTTATCTCCAATCATTAAACTAGCCAATGCATCGGTATTGGCGGTTATTATCAGAGAGGTATCAGTTGAGCAATTCAAATTGTTAATGTTACCAACTATAATACTATCAGGTTTTTGTGTCCAAAGACGCAGGCTTGGATCACCATAAACTACCATGGATTCTTGCATTTGTTGGATGAGGTTTGTGTCTGAACCACTTAGTGTAATCATCTGCAGCAAGGATTGATTTTTAAGGTCTCCGATAGATGTGAGGTTGTAATGGCTTGGTCGTGGAAAACCATTGTAGGTGGTTTGATAATCGGGTAACAAACCTGGGTTCGGCCAAATAGCATCTATTATACCTAAGTTTATTGCAGCATTGTGAATGGAAAAAGAGTATTTACTATGCGCCAATATGCCTATAGCGCCACCATTTTTAATCAATAATAAATTCTTTGCTAAATTATTTGGGTCTGAACTTTGTCCAATATTTCCGCCCAAGCTTACGATAAGTGGAAATTTCCCATTATTATTGAGCATCGAAAGGTCTGTTTTGTTAAAAGATGGATTACTCCATCCACCGCTCCACGAGCTTGAATAATAGGTTATTAGAAAATTACCAGTATTAAATGCTTGCCTAATATCGTAAGCAGTTTTGTTCCACGCATAATTAGGTCGTTTGAGCGTAGTAGCAATCGCTTCACCTGCCGAATAATAAGTGTTATTGTAATTGCTTGGCGAAATAGCGGCCGCAGCCGTATACAATCGATTTAAAGAATAATTTTTATTTCTAAGGTAAGCATCGATAGTTTCACTTGTTTTTATACTTACACTTTTCTCATAGCCACTTCCTTCACTTTCAAATTGTCCAATATTACTAATGGTTTGATAAAAATTACTGTCTTGATTTGGAAATTGCTCGTATTGGATAATTTTGGCGATTACTTGCTTGGCTTGTTCAGCGTTATTTACCGCAATTCTTCCATAACTTACATCTGAAAAATGATCGTTAATACCATCCAAGCAAGTGTAGGGCTGGTCGGAGTCAAAGCTTGAGTTATTTCGACTAATCCATGCGGTAGGTACTTTCTCTGGACTTCCCAAAAAAAGAATGTATTCGGGTTTTTTATTCTGATTGCTATAATACGATTGTATAAGATTGCTGATTTTTTCGCTCGTCCATTGGATATCTGTTATTATTTCGGTGAAATAGCCAAGTTGTGACTTCCACTTTGCTAATGAATCGGCGGCTGCGGTAAAATCTTGATGTGTGATAATTAGATAGTTGGGTTCTTCAGTATTCCTTTGCTCTTGTGGATTGAGGGAGATGTAATGTTCAATGGCTGTTTTTAGAAATTGGTTGTTGAGTGGAAGATTATAGCTACTTCGCATAAATCGATAGCTGTACTCATCGAAATCAATAAACTGGCTTGCGCCAACGAAACTTACTTTATAATTTATTTTGCCATTTAGTCGGAGTTTCCCATCGCTGGCTCTATATTGTATTGGATGCACTTCAATCATGGCATAACGGATTCCCCGAATGCTAATGATTCCTTTCAATTCTACTAGGTTTTTTGGGTAAAAATTATTGCTTTGATAGGCCAAAGTATTAGTTTCAAAAAGCGGTGAACTTGCTCCAAATTGATCCGAAACGGGCTCTAAGGCTGGGTATATAAGAAAATTATTATAGTAAGATGAAACCGAATCTTGCACTTGAATACTCAGATTTGCATCCTTTGGAATCATTATTAAATCGGTGTGCACAGGCAGCATTGGATAGCCAACTTCTTGACTCTGAGTAAAATCCTTGATATAGAAATATTGATAATAGGTGGAGTTTTCCACCTGATAGTGCACCATTGCATTATCAAACTCATATTGTACCGATACACCATCAAGTCCATTATCGATTATGCTGCGACGGGCTTCGATATTGTTTTGTTGCGAGCTATTACTAAACGATATCAACTGATTTTGCGCATTCAGTCGATACGTGTTTAAAACAATTATCAAAACAATCCAATATTTCATTTTTGATATTTTTTGAACGTTAAGGATGAGTTTTTATCCCAAAAAATCCTTGAAATCTATTCCTTATCTTCTTGAATTCATTGAGATACTTTTGGTGAATTAAGCGCTAATACTTACTGATATTGGATTTTAGCAAAATAAAACTACGCTGACTTGACACCGAAATTAAAACGCTAATTTAAGAATAATTGTTTCAATAACAACACTTTGAAAGAAGTATTTTATGATTTTTATTTCACAACTCTTGCTCAGGGAGCGACATCGTGCTTTTTTAGCTTTTTTTATTAGGGTCAATTTTTTAATGGATGCGCGAAAAAAACGATTATTTTCGTGCTGAATTTATAAAGGAGATTCGCGATGTACTTGATGAAAATAAAAGGTAGTGGAAAAATTCCTGATTATATTCAGGTGAGAGATGACGGATTTACATTAATCGCTTATTTTAAAGCAGATAGTCTTGCTGCTGGCTTGCGAAAAGCGAACCTGTCGGACTATATTGATGAGTGTGAAATCGCTATGCAGGTGGTGCAGTTTGGTGAGATGAAATACATAAAAAATAGAGAATAAAGCTTATGGATACTTTAATTGGTTTAAATGATGTAACTATTTTTCAACGTGACTTGCTTGTTTTGTCGAACGTAAGTTTTGAAGTGAAACAAGGAGAATTTGTGTACCTCGTTGGTCGAACTGGTAGCGGCAAAAGTTCATTGCTGAAAATGCTGTATGCGGATTTGCCATTGGAAAAAGGGACGGCTAGCGTTGTAGGTTATCAACTTAATACAATTAAATCTCGCGAAATTCCCTTTCTTCGTCGTAAATTGGGAATTGTTTTTCAAGATTTTCAACTGTTGATAGATCGAAGTGTGAATGAGAATTTACTTTTTGTGATGAAAGCCACTGGATGGAAAGAAAAAAAGAAAATGGAACAAAGGATTAGTGAGGTGCTTCATAAAGTAGGTATGGAAACCAAAGGTCATAAAATGCCTCATCAACTTTCGGGTGGGGAGCAGCAACGGATTGTAATTGCTCGTGCTTTGTTGAATGAACCCGAGCTGATTTTTGCTGATGAACCTACTGGAAACCTCGATCCTGAAACTTCAATCGGAATAATGCAGTTATTGCACGAAATTTCAAACTCTGGCAGAGCAGTTTTAATGGCTACCCACGATTATTCCTTGATTCGGGATTTTCCAGGTAGGGTGCTTTCTTTTGAAGATAATAAAGTCATTGAACGTAAAAACGTGGAAATATCACTTGAAAATACCTTCGATTAAGAAAATAATAAGTCAATCATTTTCAATGCTTTATTTTTATTTCTCCAGCTCGAATCTAATATTTTTTGGCGTTGTAAATATTCTTGCTCGCTAAATTCTTTTTGCATCAACTCTTCAATTTTTAGGATTATTTCTGCTGCTGTATTCGCTTGACTAACCCATGGGTCAAGTTTGGTACCGACTAGCATTTTGCGGTTTGCAATGCAAAATTTTCCTTGACTCAGTGCATTAATTAGTTTGAGTTTAACGCCCGTAGCCTGTTCTGTAACCAGCAAATTGATTTGGGCATTGCTTATTAATTGCTTCATTTCGCTATCGTTAGGATTGGCGATTATGGTCAATTGGTTCAAATCTTTTCCTTTTTGGTAAATTGTAGCTGCCGGCTCTTTTCCCGCAATAATAACTCGATATGGGATTTGTGGAAGTATTTTTTCTATTATAAAGTGCGATGTATCAATATTTTCCTGCACTTTAAGGTTGCCATGAAATAAAATATATTTTTCAGTAGTTGGGCTTATTGAATTCGAGGGACTCGCCAATTCCTCATAAAATGGAAAAATGGTTTCTACTGCAATATTGGGAAATTGATGGCGATAATATTCCTCGTCAGTATGGCTCACCGTGATGATTTGATTTACTTTCGATAGATTTGTTTCCCACATTCTGAGTTTTAAACTTTCGATTTGATAGTATAATTTTCGCCAAAGTTGCTTTTCACTCTTCGCTAAAGCATGGTAATACTGATGCTCAACATTTGACTCTCGATATACTACTTTGCGATTTTGCCAGTTGGACTGCTGTAAAATTCCACAGCTATGCATTCCTTCGCAAAGAATGGGATAAGTATCGACCTGGAGATTTTGAATCAATTTATTAGAAATACGAGATTGGATAATGTAAGGATTTAGGCTTAAATTCGACAGGATACCAGTGCTTCTCGGGTAGTAATTTACTGAATAACAGTATTTATTAAGCTCAGTGGCTGCTGTTCTGTTGTATTCAAAGCAATGTAAATGAATTTGTATGCCTAAAGCGCTAAACGTTTTAATTTTGAAAAACACATCGATCACGCCTCCATAATCTGCTGGAAAAGGAATGTCGAAAGAGATAATATGGAGATGTTTTGAACTCATTTCAAAAATGGTAAATAGAGATCCTTTAAAATATTTTCCTGATTTTCCCAAACTAACTCTGCTGCGGCTTTGCGGAGCGCAGCTTGATTATTTGCTTTAAAATCCTGCGCTAACATTAATTCTATTTTGTTGGCAATTTCTTTTGGACTATGATTTTCGATGAGCATACCAACTCCGTATTGCTGAATTACCGCGGCGACTTCTGGTAAGTTGGATGCCAAAATTGGAATACCGGCTTGGATATAATCAAATAATTTATTGGGTAAACTATAGCGATAATTCAAGTTAGTATCTTTATCAAGACTAAGACCCAAAGCTGCTCCAGCAGTTAATTCCATTAGCTTTTCCCGATTTTGTTTTGGCAAAAAGGTAACCTTAGATTGAAGCCATAAATGTTGTGCTTGGAGCTTTAGTTTTGGAATCACATCGCCGCCGCCAACAATCAGCAAGTGACAATTATTTACAAATTTCATGGCTTCCATTAATTCTTCGCCCCCTCGATCTACATTAATGCCAGCCCCTTGTAAAATGATGTATTTCTGCTGGTTGAATAATTTGTTCCAGCTTTTGGTCGTGGTAATTGGCTGTGTGAGTCGGTTGGGAATATTCTTGATAACATGAATTGTATTACCGTATTTTTGCTGATAAATACTTGCTATAGAATCGTTTACTGTAATTACGTGCTTTAGTTTTGGAAAAATATAGCCTTCAATGCTTTCCCAAATTTTTTTAGCAAGTCTACCCTGCAATTCGGGTACTTCGGTAAAGTATTCATGCGTATCATAAACTAATGGAATCCTTTTAATTTTTGAAGCTAAAAAATTGGCTGGTAAAGTATCCAAATCGTTGGCCAACAGTAAATCAGATTTGTTTAAAAGGAGGTAAAAAAACAAGCGGATATTAAGATTTGCATAGAAAAGAGGTCCTATGTTGAACCATAATTTAAATCGTTTGCTCAAATAATTTCGATCGCTTAAATCGATAGAGTCGGGGAGAATCCTCCCTAATAATACAAGGGTAAATCCCATTTCAATTAAGCTTTGGCAAACTTTTTTTACGCGTTGGTCGCTACTCAAATCATTACTTACTGATACGATAATCTTTTTCAAAAAAAGCTTATTTAATTGGGTTAAATTTATTGGCTGCGAAAGTAAAGGAAAACAATTTATCATTTGGCTATTAATGCATACTTCTTGCAAATATTGTTGAAAAGACTATGCTTTAAGCTAAGTGATTATTGCTTAAAATTTTTAAATTGTATCAATTGATACATTAAGGTTAATAACCAATATTAATTTAAAAAATGACATTGCTCAACTACTAATTTATGTTAAAATAATGCGTCATCTGTTCTTAAATCTTTCTTAGTTTTGCAGCCGATTTATTAACCCTTTAAAGTAAAGACAAATGTTTATATTAATGGTAGTTATTTTTGTTCTTGGGTATATGGCTATAGCCCTCGAACATCCTTTAAAAGTTGACAAGGCTGGTACAGCACTTCTGATTGGTTCATTGTTGTGGGCAATTTTAGCACTCAACAGCGTTGATATTCTTGGTTTAGGTAATAGCCTGAATTGGAATAATATTGTAGGTGGTTTTAGCTTAAGTGCTGATCAACTTTCTGGCTTATCATCTCATTTTGTGAAGCATGAACTGGCTGAGCATTTAGTTGAAATTGCAGAAATCTTATTTTTCCTACTAGGCGCTATGACCATAGTCGAAACTATCGATCATCATCAAGGTTTTCAGCTTATTACAAATTTAATTAAAACTACCAATAAAGTAAAATTACTGTGGATTTTAGGTTTTATCACCTTCTTTTTGTCAGCTGCTTTAGATAATTTAACCACTACTATCGTAATGATAGCCTTATTACGTAAACTTATAGATGATAAACATGTGCGGTGGTTTTATGCCAGTATTATTGTAATAGCAGCTAATGCCGGAGGTGCTTGGTCTCCAATTGGTGATGTAACCACCATTATGCTTTGGATAGGTGGACAAGTGACTGCTGCCAGAATTGTTACCATGATTTTTCTACCTAGTTTAATGTCACTTATGGTGCCGCTAATTTTATTGTCCTTTACTATGAAAGGTACTGTTAGTGGGCCTAAAGTCTCTAAAGATGCTAAATCTTACACTTCTGCTAAAGAGCAACTTTTGCTTCTAGTAGTCGGTGTTGGTGCTCTATTGTTCGTTCCTTTCTTTAAAACCATTACTCATCTGCCTCCTTATGTTGGAATGTTGTTAGGTCTCTCTGTCGTTTGGATTTTAAGTGAAATTCTTAATCGTAAACGTCCTGAAGAGGCAGTTCGTCATCTAGCCGTTTCAAATATTTTGAAAAAAGTAGATATACCAACCGTAATGTTCTTCTTAGGAATTCTTTCAGCCGTTGCTGCTTTACAAACTGCTGGTCATTTGGGTTTAATGTCGGTATGGCTTGATCAAGTTACCAATCAAAATATTTATCTTATTGATACAGTAATCGGGATTTTATCATCTATAGTTGACAATGTGCCATTAGTAGCAGGAACAATGGGAATGTACGAAATAGCACCTGCTGGAACTTTTGCAACCGATGGATTATTTTGGGAATTGTTAGCATTTACTGCTGGTACAGGGGGTAGTATTTTGATTATTGGATCTGCTGCTGGTGTTGCAGCTATGGGTTTGGAGAAAATCGACTTTATCTGGTATATGAAAAAAATCAGTTTATTAGCTTTGTTGGGTTACTTTGCAGGTATTGGCACGTACTATTTACAGGAGAAAATTATTGGTGCCGATCAACATGTGGAAAAAAAACAAGAAGCTCCTAAACCAACTTCCATTATTCATGTTTCGCCAGATGCTGAAGTCCATCTCAATTCCAAAACTGAAATAGAAATACATGAAAACCATGAGATAAGTTCTGAAACAGCTCCTCATGAATAAATATTTTAAATAAAACATAAATTAAAAAGACCCAAAAAGTGGGTCTTTTTAATTTATAGGCACAAAAATTAGTCGTAATTTTACTGTAAATCATTAGTAATCAGGTATTAGGTTGATGTATTAATTTTGACTTAAAAATGTTAAACAATAAAAAATAGCTGTATATTTGCAAACCTTTTTAGAATTAAGAATTATAAAAATTACATAGCCATGGGCAAGACAGACATTTTAAATTTCGTCGAGAACGAATTCGTTGAGCGTAAAGAATTTCCGGTTTTTAAATCCGGTGATACCATTAAAGTTACCTATAAAATTATTGAAGGTAGCAAAGAGCGTTTACAAAGCTTCCAAGGCGTTGTAATACAAAGAAAAGGTACAGGTAAACGCGAAACTTTTACCATTCGCAAAATGAGTAATGGAGTAGGTGTAGAGCGGATTTTTCCATTTTCTTCTCCTTTTATTGATACCATCGAAGTAAACAAAAGAGGCGTGGTTCGCAGAGCTCGCATTTTCTACCTCCGTGGTCTTACCGGTAAAAAAGCTCGTATTAAAGAATCCAGAGGATAAAATAATAGCAAGTAACATAAAAAAAGCCCCAAGATTTCTCTTAGGGCTTTTTTGTTGCGCTCAAAATTTTGGATTTTACTGTTTGATATATTCCAAAACATTTAAAGCTGCTTGCGTTCCATCTGATACGGCTGTGGTAATTTGCCGATACCGCTTAACAATACTGTCTCCTGCGGCATAAACGCCTTCTAGATTGGTTTTGAAATGGGCATCAACAATAATTTCTCCATATTGATTTAATTCAACAAGACCTTTTATTTCTTCTGTATTTGGTACATAGCCTATAAAAATAAATACCCCGTCGATTTTTTTTGCGTATCGCTTACCGGTTGCTACTTCCTCAATAATGACATGAGCTAAATTGTCTTGCCCAACAAACTCCACAATTTTGGAGTTCATCAAATAATCGATTTTAGGGTTTTCTTTCATCTCATCAACCGCTGAAGCAAATGCTTGCCATTGATCCAACATGTGCACAATGGTAACCTTGCTTGCATATTTAGTCAGCGAAACGGCCTCTTCTAAGGCAGAATTACCACCCCCAATGACGATGATTTCTCGATCTTGAAAGAAGTCACCATCACAAGTAGCACAATAGGAAATTCCACGACCTGCAAAGTCATCTTCTTTGATAGCACCGATTTTACGACTACGGCCTCCCGTTGCTAATATCACAGTTTTTGCGGTGTAGCTTTCGCCATTGCTCAACTTGATTTGCTTGAGTGGTGCTTGTAAATCGTATTCGATAATCTGCGCATTGGTTTTTATTTCGCAGCCATGTTTTTCGGCTTGTTTTTTCATATTCATGGCAAGCATGTATCCACTAATGCTTTCAAAACCTGGATAATTGGCTACTTCATGCGTAAGGATAATTTGCCCGCCGGCCATGCCACTATCCAAAATTAATACTCTTGCTTTGGCACGCGAAAGATAAATTCCGGCGGTAAGTCCTGCTGGCCCCGCACCGATGATAATACTGTCGTATTGCTTGTTTTCCATTTTGTATTATATTGTAAAAGAAAGACTTAAGTCAGATAGATGAAATTTTATCTTCCTTAAGTCTTAGAATAAATCAATAAATTATTGTTTGAATTCACGGTCTAAAACGTCTAAAACTTGATTCAAATTTTGAATACTAGAGGTTGCTTTGGTCACTCTTCCGTTTTTGTAATATACGGTGAAAGGTAAGCCCATAAAGCCTCTGCACTCGGGTAAATTGCGAATGATGTGTGCTTCTGGTGTATCAAATAGCATATCAGCAAATTTTACATGATTATATTTTCCGCTTTTTTCGAGGTCTTCCATAATGTTGTATACAGGAACACACATAGGACCCATTCTGCCACAACATACCATTACATTTTCGTTTTCGTCAATCAATTTCTGCACATCGACGGCAGTTACTAGGTGCTGCAAATTTGTTTGTAAAGTCATTTTATTTAGTTTAAAGTTAATTTTTATCGCTTAAAGCGCACTCCCTATGCATGATTTATGCCATTGTATTGCTTGGTGTCACTTTGGCATTTTATAGAATACAATCCTATGTATTAAAGTATTTTATTCAAATAGCGATGGTAAGCGGCAGCTTTTTTTTGGTGCTCTGCGTAGTTTGCTGAAAATGAATGGTAACCCGATTGGTTTGGCAATGCGCAGAAAAAAATATAATTATGATGTTCTAATTCCAACACGCTGTCGATGGTACTTGGCCTCGGCATACAGATTGGACCTGGTGGAAGCCCTAAATATTTATAGGTGTTGTAAGGTGAATCGATCTTTAAATAATCGTAGGTGATGCGTTTTACGGCGAAATCGCCATACGCAAACCTTGCAGTTGGATCGGCTTGGAGAAGCATTTTTTTGCGTAGTCGGTTATAATAAACGCCAGCTATACGAGCCATTTCATCCTTCTGATTGGTTTCTTCTTCAACAATGGAAGCTAAAATAGAAACTTCAATTAAACTGAGATTCAGCGCATCGGCTTTTTGCTTTCTTTCTTCGGTCCAGAAACTTTGGTACGAACGGTGCATTTTTTCTATAAATTCTTTTTCATCAGTATTCCAATAGAGTTCATAGGTGTTGGGGATAAACATCGCTAGTACAGTTTGAGAATTGAATCCAAGCGGCTGCAAATACTCATTATTGCTTAGCAGCGCCATGAGTTCGCTGGAATCAATTTCGAGCTTTTGACTTGCCATGGAGGCTAACTTTGGCAAAAAACGGATGTTGTTAAAAGTAAATTTAACGGCTTGTTGGCGTCCCGAAAGAAGTATTCGGATAAGTTCTGCGGCGCTCATCCCATTTTCTAATTCATATCGACCTGCTTTGACTGTTTTATAATGGCTAGCTTGTGTTATCAATCCCTCAAAAAATATTGGAAGGCTAAGCTGCTGATTCTTAGTTAAAATGCTCACTTTTGCTTCAATAGTAGCGCTTGATGGAATGTATAAATAGGCTTTTTCAGGACCATTTATATGTACGGATGATCGTATAAAATACAGATAATAAAGTGTTAATGTTGTTAATGTGAAAATTATTATTAAAGCTAAAAGGAGCTTTTGGATTGTTTTTTTTGTTTTTGAAGCACTCATTTTTTAAATAAATAGTTGATAGAAAGTTTCATCATAAAACACACCATCAAAATAAGTCCAATCTTTGCGAACTCCGCTAGGGGCAAAGCCAACTGATTTGAAAAGCGAAATGCTCGCTAGGTTTTCGTCCATGATGGTACAATGGAGTTGGTGCAGTTTCAATACGGTTTTGCTATGTTCAATCAATTTTAATAGCGCTGCTTTAGCAATACCTTGATGTTGAAAATTTGGATGGATGATGATGCCAACACCAGCTCTTAGATTTTGTGGGTCGTATTCAAAAAGGTCGATGCAGCCACAACGAATATGGTTTTTGGTAATAAGATAGCGTATTTGTCCAGTTTCTAGCCCTTCGAGTAAGTTGCGCACAATAAACAGCTCAATTTCTTTTAAATTAAATTTCTCGGTAGTATAACTAACCTTCCAAATGGATGAATCGTTTTCTAATTCTAGTAAAAAAGCGGCATCTTCTATGGTAGGTATTTGAATTTCAACTGAATCCATTAAATGTCAATTTTACCTTTAAACACTAGTTGGGCAGCACCACTCAATAATATTTTCTTGTATTCCCCATTTTGATAATCAAAAGAAATTCGTAATTCGCCGCCTCTTGCATTTACTTTTATTTCGCGATTATAAATTTTATAGTGGTGTGCGTAGGCAATTGCAGCGGCAGTGGCACCAGTTCCACAAGCCAGGGTTTCGTCTTCAACTCCTCTTTCGTAGGTTCTTATTTTTAGGAAATCTTTTTCAATTTGCACAAAATTTACATTTGTACCACCTATTGCTTGATATTGCGCTGAATTTCGGATGGATTTGCCTAGTTTAAACACATCTAAGGAGTCAATGTTTTTACAAAAATCAATGTGATGAGGCGAGCCAGTATTTAAATAAAAACTGTTTCCTATAGTTTGAATATCAGATAAATTGTTCATCGCAAGGCTGATATCCCAAGTTGACTGCTCCTTTTTATTAATGCTAGCTGTATGCAATCCATCAACAGCCTCAAATAAAGCGATATCCCCAATAATTTCTATTTCATTTGCAAAAGCGGTAATACATCTTCCTCCATTTCCACACATGCTTCCCTCTGCTCCATCTGAATTATAATAGGACATTTTAAAATCAAAGTGGGGAGAAGTATGCAGCAACATCAATCCGTCGGCCCCTATGCCAAAACGTCGGTGACAAAGACGCGCAATTTGTTCTTTATTTAAATTCAAATTTATAGTTCGATTATCAATGATGATAAAATCGTTTCCTGCACCATGATATTTTGCGAAATCTACAATCATTATCTATTCTTTTTTTTGAGGACTAGTGAGGTGAAATCATCATTGCAGCCAATATCGAAAGAGTTTTCTAAATATTGTAATCGAATGAGTCCGTTTGGTAAATATTTCAACTTGACTGCCTGATATTCATAAAACCCGAACAGAATAAGGGTATTAGAGGTGAGTTGATAGCCAATTGTATTAATGGGTGAACGCCAAAATTCAACATATAAACCGTTTTCGCTTTTACTTGATTCCTTTTGTAAATTATTGATTAAACTGTCGGTTGCATTTACTGTTCGGCATAAGAAATCACTTTGTGCTCCTTGTGGAATTACGTACATCGAATATATCAATTCGTTTTTTGCGATTTTAACATGTTGGTTATTAACTCTTTTGTTAGCGCCAAAGGAAGTAAGCACCAAGGTATCAATCGTGATTTTTCCATTGCCAATCAAACTATCCTCATCTGCATAAACACCAAAATTTGCGTACACAGAATCTATTTGCAAACTATCCGCAGTCATCTCATTCGTATTGACTTTGGATTGGTATTTATTTCTGGCGGAATTGTTTGAGTTTGTTTCGAAAGTTGAATTTGAATCGATTTGATCGCTTGGCAAAATGCTTAGACTGTCGTTGGAAGTGCTAATAAAGTTAAATGGGATTTCCAAATCAAAAATCCGGCTTCGATAATTGAATAACATACTTATCGAAATGCCGACCACTAGACCTATTATAAAGTATAAACCAGCCTGTTTATTTATTTTTTTCACTGAAAATTCTTTTTAATTTGATTTGGCAAAATTAACATAATTTGCACTTGTAAATATGTTTTATAATCTGGATTTGTGCTAGAATTTGCGACAAGATGCATTTCGGAATTAAGGATTAATATCACCAGAAAATTAGGTCTTAATCTACTCTTTTAAAGTGAGATAGCTTTATAAAAAATCAATTTAAAGAGGGCTGATAATCATGCCATCTCGAATCACTATTTGACGATCGGCTCTTTGTGCAAGTATTTGATTATGAGTAACGATAACATAGGTTTGCCCAAATTCGGCTCTCAAATTGAAGAAGAGGTCATGCAATTCTTCTGATTTAGCGGCATCTAGGTTACCAGATGGTTCATCAGCAAAAATTACTTTTGGCTTGTTAATCAGTGCTCTGGCAATGGCTACTCTTTGCTGCTCGCCTCCCGAAAGTTCAGATGGTTTGTGGTGAATACGATCCCGTAAACCCATATAGTCCAATAAGTTTAAGGCCATTTTTTCGGCTTCTTTGCGAGCTGTCTTGGCAATAAAGGTAGGAATACAAACATTTTCTAAGGCAGTGAATTCAGGTAATAGATGATGAAATTGGAAAACAAAGCCGATATTTTTATTTCTAAATTGCGCCAGCGCTTTGTCTGACAGGGAATTTAAATCTGTTTGATCAATAAGAACCTGACCGGAAGTTGCTCGGTCTAGGCTTCCTAAAATTTGAAGTAAAGTCGTTTTGCCAGCGCCTGAACTACCCGTTATACTCACAATTTCTCCTTTTGCTATAACTAAATCAATTCCTTTGAGTACTTCTAATGTCCCGTATTGTTTTTTTACTTGATTTGCCTGAATCATAGATTTTTAAGAATAATGCTATTATAATTTGTTATGAAAATGTTCCATATAAAAATCCCATAATGAGGCATAGGATTTTTTCAAATAGGGTTCAATCTTAGCCTTAGGGACCCAACTTACCACCTCAATTTCTTCCTCAATTTGAGGGGTTAAATACCCGTCAAAATCACTGATCATTAAATACCAATATGTTTTTTTGATGGTAGTTTGGTTTTTTCGTTGAAAAAAATGTTGTGTGATGCCGAGACTTTTTATGATGCTATGACCAACAACGCCAGTTTCTTCTTGCACCTCGCGCAAGGCACAGGCCTCTATGCTTTCATTGAGTTCGATATGGCCTTTTGGTAAATCCCATTTTCCCAATCGTTTAATCATTAGAAGTTCGCCTTTTGGATTGAAAACCCAGCCACCAGCCGCTTCTACAATTTTGAAATTAGATTCTATTTCTTTAATCAGTTTTGATTGATCTCCTCTGATGAAGATAGTCTTCATTTTGCTTTTATAACGGTGTTTCTTAATGACTTCAATCACTCTTTTAGGATCGTCAATGGAAATAAGCAGATTGCTTTTCGAACAATCACAAGCTTGATTATTGCTAAAAAAAAATCCTACATTGTCCTTAAAAACTTTATACATTTGCCCCATGGATTATAAAAAAGACACCGCAAAAAAAACAGCTGAAGCTTTATTACAGATTCAGGCTGTAAAATTAAACAAAAAGGAGCCATACACATGGGCTTCTGGATGGAAATCGCCTATTTATTGCGATAATCGTAAAACTTTATCTTACCCTTCAGTTAGAACCTATATTCGGCAGCAGTTTTCAAACATTGTTAACGAACTGTATCCTGATGTAGATGTTGTAGCAGGGGTTGCAACTGGCGCTATCGCAATGGGAGTATTAGTGGCTCAAGAACTTGGAAAACCATTCGTTTACGTTCGTCCTGATAAAAAATCTCATGGAATGAAGAATATGATTGAAGGCGCCATCAGTGCTGGTCAAACCGTAGTGGTCATTGAGGATTTAATTTCTACTGGTGGCAGTTCGCTAAGGGCTGTGGAAGCACTCAGAGATGCTGGTTGCGAAGTGAAAGGGATGATTGCCATTTTTACCTATGGTTTTAAAACTGCCGAAGATGCTTTTGCAGAGCAGCATGTGAAATTAACGACCTTAACTGATTACAATTCAATGATTCAACAGGCTTTGGATTCTGATTATGTGAAAGAGTCGGATGTGGAATCACTAAAAGAATGGCGTTTGGCTCCCGATAAATGGGGAATTTAATTTTCTAAGTAATTCAGAGAAATAAAATGGAGGGCTTGCTAGTCCTCTTTTTTTTGGGCATAAAAAAAGCCCTTCACATTGGAGGGCTTTCTTTTAATGTGCGCTACGCATACCACATATCTATAGGGTTAAAGTCCCGAACGAGC
>DYSI01000061.1 GCA_020718275.1 Draconibacterium orientale | reverse complement strand
AGAGGACGACAAAGTTATATAATTATTTTATTTAACTTTGTCTCCTACTTTAATATCGAAAAAATTAAGAAAAAATTAACAATTAAATTTTATTTATACATTTGTTCACTATTATATGATTTATAGTGTCATGTAGTAGAATTTATTGTTAATTAAAAGTTAAAATGTATATGAGAAGATTTTTACTATTATTTTTAGCATTAGCAAGCTTTGCTAACGTTTCTATCGCACAATCTACTGGTGGTATTGAGGGGCGCGTTTCGGAATCCCAAACTGCAAACATGATAGGATCTGTTGGAGTTTTGATTTCGCCAAACGAAAAAGGAACCACCTCTAATGCGGATGGGTATTATTCCATTACAGGGATCGCTCCAGGCACCTATAAAATTAAGGCTCAACATCTCGGCTTTTTGAGTTTTGAGAAGGAAGTTACAATCATTGCTGGTAAAATTATCCAATTAGATATTCAGCTCAAAATTGATATGAAAGAATTACTTGCCGTGGAAATTAGAGATGATAAAATTCAAAATCATGCTTATTCAAAGGCTGTAATTAAGGAATCGACTATTGAACAAAGGCCAGTTCGTGACATCGGGGATTTTTTACGTGAAGTGCCAAATCTTTATGCCGTTAGAAAAGGTGGTGCTAATTTAGATCCAGTGATTCGCGGTTTCAAGTTCAGCCAACTTAATGTACAAGTTGATAATGGTTTGCGCATGGAAGGTGGTTGTCCAAATAGGATGGATCCTACCACTGCTCATGTTGAAGCTGGTGATATTGAAGCTATTGAAGTGCTTAAAGGGCCTTTCGCACTGCGCTACGGCCCAGTCATGGGTGGTGTGATTAATATGCTTACGGCAACTCCTCGTCCTTTTGAGCAGTTTCAAATTCATGTTAAAGCCAATATGGGTTACGAAAGTAATTGGCATGGACAACGTCAGCACCTAACAGTTTTTGGTGGGGGTAAACGTATCTTTTTTACGTTCTCTGGAAATAATTCTATTTATGCTGATTATACTGATGGTGATGGAAACCTGATTCCATCTCATTTTACAAAGTTTGGATATATTGGCAAATTAGGCTTTGCATTAGCTAAAAATCATACGGTAACATTTGCTTATTCTGAATTTTATGCGCGTAATGTCGCTTTCTCTGCATTGCCAATGGATGAAAGGACTGATAATACTAAGCTTTATTCATTTGACTATTCAGGGAAAAAGATCTCTAAAACCATAGAAAGCCTCACTCTAAAAGCTTATTTGAGCGATGTGGAGCATGTGATGGATAATTTGGAAAGAGGAATTAGCGATACTGCTACCGCAGTGGCGTCCATCTTAGCTCAACGTATGGGTTATCGCGCTGAAGCTGGTGTGGTAACAGGTAAGAATAGCCATCTTTTTGTCGGAACTGATATGTACCAAATTAATAAGGATGGAGATCGAGTGAAGACAATGATAGGCCAATTTCCAATGAATGGAAAAGTTCCCGTCAAAATCGAAAATCTTTGGAATAAGGCATTTATAAATAATTATGGTGTCTTTGGGGAATACCGACACAATAAAAACTTATGGGAAGTGGTTCTGTCTTCTCGACTTGACTTTAATTCTGCTAGTTCCGATTCAATCGCTTTGATGAGTTCTCCTTTGCCTGGGTCTCCTAGTGTTGATCTCATTGGTTTACCTGCAGATAGCACAGTTTCTGATTTTGTTAATTTTAGTTTTAGCGCTGGGCTTAGCCGCAAGTTGAACGAATTTATGTCTATCGGAGTTTCGTTTGGCAGAGGCGTTCGTAGTCCTGATGTGGTTGAACGTTTTATAATTCTCTTGCCAACAGGGTATGATAACTTTGAATACCTAGGTAATCCACTCCTACTGCCTGAAACCAATAATGAATTTGATGTAGTGTATAAATACAATAATTTCAAGTTTGGTAGCATTGAATTATCTGGCTTTTATTCCATTGTGCAAAACTATATTGGGGGAGTATTTATTCCTCCAACCGAGCAAAAACCACTTACAGCAAATGTGCTTGGGGTTAAGCAATTTGAAAATATTGGCACTGCTAATATTTATGGTTTTGAATTTACCTTTAACACACCCACTAAATACAAATGGAATGTGAATGTTAGTGCGGCGTATACTGCTGGCACTATTAGTGAAGTTGAAGTGCTTGATATGGATGCTAATGGAAAAGTTATTGGAACGCATCTGCAAGCCAATGATAATTTAGGGGAAATTCCTCCCTTGAATTTTAATCTGAATTTCTCTTATCCATTTGCTAATAATCAGTTGGTTCCAAAACTGCATTTTCGTTATTCATCCGCTCAGAATAATGTTTCTGAATCTATGCAAGAGTTGACGACTGAAGCTTTTTCGCTAATTGATTTTAGCCTGTTGTACAAGCATAATAGCTATTTTTCGGTTGTGGGTGGAGTTAATAATATCCTTGATAATGCTTATTTTGAGCATCTTAACAGAAGAGTACTTGGAACTAATTCTAGAATTTACGAACCGGGTAGAGTGTTTTTTGTAAATTTATTGTTTAACATTTAATAGACTATAGCTATGAATAAGGTGCTAATTATAATAATTGGAATGCTTGCTTTTTTAGGTTTTTCGTGCCAAAAAGAAGCTGATTTGAAAAAAGTGGATTACTATATTACTGGTCTTACCGAAGCCTATACGGTGGTTTATTTGGATCAAGATGGTAACAGTGTTTCGACTATGGTTAATCCTACAGGATTAAGTTATAAATGGATTAAAACTTTCCAGATGGAACCTGGATCTCCAGTTTACCTGTATGCAAAATTTACTGATAATGATGTTGATTTAACAATGAAATTTAATTTTGGAATATTGGTGAATGGGAAATACGAATATCAAGCTAAAGCAAATGATAAAGTTACCTATGGTATCGATACAATTTACGAAGTAAAAAGGTCTGGTATTGTGCCACTCGACTAAGTAAGTGAGCGTAAAAACCAAAAAGAGCAGCGTCTAAAAACTTATTTTAGACTGTTGCTTTTGGTTTATCCCATTAATATTTTTAGCAATCTCATTTTTAATTTTGTATACGGCGTGTATTTAATTCGGGGCTCAAAAAGAGAAGATTTTTCTAAGATAGATTTATAATGAGTAAAAGCCTCAAATCCGTATTTGCCATGGTAGTTTCCCATGCCTGAATTCCCAACTCCTCCAAATGGAAGATTATTATTAGTTAATTGCATGATTGCATCATTCACTGCACCACCTCCAAAGCTTATTTCATGCTGAATTTTTTGAAGCTTTCGTCTATTGTTTGTAAAAGTATACAGAGCTAGCGGTTTAGGTGCTTGCTTGATTTGCTGTATAGCCCAGTCTAATTGTTCAAACTCAATAATCGGTAAAATGGGACCGAAAATTTCTTCTTGCATTACTTTATCATCAAAGTTAACCGCGTGAAGTAGGGTTGGAGCTATATATAAATCGCTTTTGTCTGTTTTACCACCGTAGGCAATTTTATTTTGCTCAATTAGCGATTCTAATCTGCCGAAATGTTTCAGGTTGATAATTCTTACAAGCCCTTCACTTTGCTGTGGATCAGCCCCATATTGTTGGTTTATTTCTTGAATTAATGCTTGGATGAGTTTTTCCTTTATTTTTTTATCAACAAGTATATAATCAGGGGCAACACAGGTCTGCCCACTGTTAATGAATTTTGCCCAAACAATGCGTTGTGCAGCAATTTTGAGGTTTGCATCCTCCAGTACAATACAGGGGCTTTTACCTCCCAATTCCAGGACTACTGGGCAAAGATGTTCAGAAGCAGCTTTCATAACTATTTTACCGACCAAAGAACTGCCAGTGTAGAAGATTTTGTCAAACTTTTCTTTTAGTAATGCAGAGGTCTCTTCAACTCCCCCTTCAATAACATGAAGTATACGTTCATCGAAATTTTCATTAATAATTTTAGCCATGGCATTAGAGGTATTCCATGCAATTTCACTTGGTTTTATAATTACAGTATTACCAGCCGCAAGCGCCGACACTGCTGGTAAAATTGAAAGTTGATATGGATAATTCCATGCACCAATGACCAATGTATTACCCAATGGCTCGGGGATGATGTAGCTTTTTGCAGGCATATTTGGTAAATCTGTACCTACTCTTATCCGTTGTGCCCATGCGTCGATTGAGTGGATGGCTAAATTTATTTCATGATAAATCATCGATAATTCGGTCGCATAATTCTCAAAAGCACTCTTTCTGAAATCTTTATAAATGGCTTCATTCATCAAAACTTCATTGGCTTTTAGAACTTGTAATAATTGTTTGAGTTGCTTTTTCCTAAATGAAATTTCTTTGGTTTGATTGGTATTAAAGAAGAATCGTTGGGCTTCAATAATTGAGAAGAAATTTGTTATCATGTTTATTTAATTTTCATATAGTACAAAGGTAAACAATGTATGAAGGTTTTTACAAATTAAATACGACTAATCGACTGCTAATATATACTATTGTAGATTGTAGGAGTTGTTCTTGTTTGTCGATAAACATACCGAAAAACAAGCTGTTGTGCATTTATGAATCTTTGATTGATTGGCGCTTTACACTATTTTGTATCAAACATAGTGTCAATTTGAGCCGATAAAGTTACTTTCATATATTTTTTAGATTTATGAAATAGATAACTATTCATATCTTTCATAAATTGAATATTGGCAATTCCATCTGGGTAATCTTTCTCAATTAATTCCATATTGTCTACTACAAAGTGAACTAAGTGTTCGATTAATAAATCATTCAACTCATTGTATGTTTTATCGGAATTTTCATTTAAAAATCTATCGGTTTCCTGTTTTATTAATATCAGAATACTATTATCTTCAGGACAGACGCCAATTGGAAGGAGCATTAATTCAAAGTAAGCAGGACATCTGTCAATAGCCTGATAAATAATTTTTTTTAAAACTCCTTAAATAATTCGTTTTCAGACCAAGTAGGATTTTCATTTCTTAGTTCAGCAATTAGCTCGTTTACTTCATTATGGTTCTCTTCTCTTATATTATAACCAAGTTTCATTAACTCAATCTGTATTTTATCGGGAGATAAGTTTTTAATCTTTATTAGATTAGTGTCGTTACAAGCCTTTTCAACAAGGTAGATATATTTATCAGATTGGGCAAATACAATTAATGGAATTATAAATAAGAGTGTTAGAATCATTATTTTGCTTCTCATATGAGTTGTTATTTTTTTACTCAATTTTTACAATAAGCTTGTAGGTATAAAAGAGGGAAAAGGAAGTGAGATATACTGGATTCGAACCAGTGACCCCCGCCCTGTCAAGGCGATGCTCTGAACCAACTGAGCTAATATCCCTGTTTGTTATTAGGCTACAAAGGTATTATTTTTTTACTTTTGTAAAACTTAAAAAAACACATTCATTATGACTTGGTTTACAAATATTCTAACGGCCTATCAACAATGGCTTACTACCTTAGGACTGAATACTCAAGGTGCAATTTTGGCTTATGAGATAAGTTTATTTTTGGTTTCTCTGGTGGTTTTTCTCTTTGTTGATAAAATTACCACCCACCTTATAAGAAATTATATCAAGAAATTAATTGCCAAATCTACCACTCAAGTTGATGATATTCTTTATAATAACAAGGTTTTTGCCTACTTTCTTCATATCTTTTTTGCCTATTTATGGTACCTTTATCTAGACTTCGTTTTTGTTGAATACAAAGGCTTTGAGAATTTCGTAAAAGTGCTAATTGAGCTTTGGATGACTTATTTATTAGTTAGGGGAATTATTGCAATCTTACATTCTTTCAATGATTTATATGATATGCGCCATCCTGATCGAACACGCACTATTAAATCGTATATTCAAGTATTCCAGCTTATTGCAATAATTGTAGGCTCGTTAATTGCCATTTCAATCGTAGTTAATAAAGATATTAGCGTTTTGCTTACTGGGATAGGGGCTTTTACGGCGGTACTCTTATTGGTTTTTCGTGATACCATACTTGGATTTGTTGGTGGAATGCAAATCAATGCCAATGAAATGCTAAGTATTGGCGATTGGATTACGGTGCCTTCTGCAAATGCTGACGGTATTGTAATTGACATTACACTTACCACTGTGAAAATTCAGAATGGTGATAAATCAATTTCGTCAATTCCTACCTATTCATTGGTCAGCAATTCATTTCAGAATTGGAAAGGAATGGAACAATCTGGTGGGCGACGCATTAAACGCTCCATCATAATTGATATCCATACCGTGAAATTTTGTAGTCCAGATTGCTTAGTTGAAATGGCTAAAATCCCTATGATGAATAGCTATGTTCAAAATATTGAAAGTGAGATACAGGAATATAATCAACATGCAGATTGGGCGATAAATTCTCGGAAACAACAAACGAATATTGGTTTATTTAGGGCCTATATTCTTCATTATTTGCAGGCGTACGATTCAATTAATAACGACATGATTATCATTGTTCGACAACTTCAAGCTACCGAATCAGGATTGCCAATCGAAATTATCGCTTTTAGCAAAATTAAAGCATGGGTACTTTATGAAGATGTGCAATCAGACATCTTTGATCATCTTATTGCAATGGTGCCTGTTTTTCAACTTCAAATTTTTCAAAATCCATCGGGACTGGATTTGAAATCCATTGGACTAAGGCATTAGAGCCTGAATATCTTCTGGTGAATTTACATTATAAAAGGCTCTTCGATTTTCAGCAGTTGGAGCTAGATCGTAATAATGGCAATCATTCTTGCGCAGAAAATCTCGCATCGCAAACGAATTACTGCTAGTTATAAACGCTTCTAGTTGATGAATAATTCTTCGATGATATATCGCATGCAATGGCTCTATCATTTCATTAATTCGAGGAATTAGTACACTTGTTTTCTCAATTTTCTCAAAAGATTCAAGTAGATTTTGAATGAGATTTGCATCTAGAAAAGGTAAATCACTACTTAGTAAAAAGACCGTTTCATTTTGCGCGTGCTTTAAAGCAGTATGAAGACCAGCAAGGGGACCTATGTTTTGAAAATAGTCTGGGAATAAAGGAATTTGATATTGTAATTCGTAATCATTCGGTTGATTAGTGATTATAAAAATATCATTGAATATTGGTCGTAGCACTTTTAAATTGCGATCTAGAATTCGCTCTCCATCAATGGTCAGGAATGATTTATTTTGAAAATTCATCCTGCTGGCTTTACCGCCGGCAGTGATAGCACAACTGAAGCTCATTAGTTGGTTTTTTCAAGCAATGAAATGACTTGAACGGATATTCCTTCCTCACGACCGATAAAGCCGATTTTTTCACCTGTTTTGGCCTTGATGGAGATTTGATTTTCCGTTACTTTCATTAGTTCTGCCAATCGGGTAGTCATCACAGGAATATGAGGATTAATTTTTGGCGCTTGCAGCTGGATGGTGATATCTGTATTAACCAATTCAAAATCTTGGTTACGAATCATTAACATTACTTCAGTCAGAAAAAAAGAGGAGTCTTTATCTTTATTTGCCGGAGAATTATCAGGAAAGTGAAACCCAATATCTCTGAGATTGGCAGCACCTAAAAGGGAGTCGCAAAGGGCATGAATCACGGCATCTCCATCAGAGTGTGCATGACAACCTTTTGAATGACTAATTTCAATACCTCCTAATATTAGTTTTCGATTAGTGACCAAACGGTGAGTGTCGGTTCCTAATCCAATCCGAAAAGGAGTCATTGTTATTTAGATTCTGTTTCGTTGAAATTGAAAAGTAGGGTGAATCGTAAAGTCTTTTCCATAGGATTCTTTTGGGTGGTTGGAATCAAGTAGGAAAGATCTAAGGATAGCACATTATATTTAAAACCAAGTCCGAGTGTGAAATATTTTCTGTTGCCTTTGGTTTCGTTTTCGTAAAAATACCCACCTCTAATAAAGAATTTTTTGTCATAGATATATTCGGCACCAGCTCCAATATAGAATTCGCGTAATTCTTCACTAAAGCCACCTGGAGCATCGTTCCAGGAGCTAAAGATGGCGTTTCCAATGCCTCGGTTAGGATCCATTCCAGATTCAATTACCCAACCGTTTCCATCAGGGATGGCATTTCCAGCGGAATCTTCAGCGTAAATTGGTGGAGTGGGAACAAGTAATTTGTTGATATCAACTGCAAATGAAATTTGGTTGTAATTATCTAAATCGAGAGTCAACGAAGGTCCAAACCTTAAATTCATTGGGATAAAATCGCGCTCTAAAGATTCAGAATAGGAAATCTTATTACCAATATTTGAAATATTGGCACCGAAGGCAAATTTACCTTTAACGGTTTTAAGCTTAATATTTTTATTGTAGAAAACTCCCACATCAGCGGCAACGGCTTGTCCAACTTGAGTGGTTTGATTATCTACATTTTGTCCCTGAGTTAGGTTGGAATTAACGTATCGTAAGCTAACAGAACCAGAAATGTTATCACCCAATTTCCGCGAATAGGCGGCGTCGAGCGCAAATTCATTAGGTTTTTGCTCGCCTTGATCTGCACCCGTTTTGTCAGTAAATTGAATATATCCTAAGCTAAAATAGCGCAGTGAACCTGAAACAGCTGACATTTCATTAATCTTGTAATAGCCTGTAAGATAGGCTAAACTAATATCATTTACTAAACTACGAAGCCATGGACTATAGGAAAGACTAAATCCCATTTTGCTATCAATGAATGCGTATTTGGAGGCATTCCAATGTTGCGAATTGGCATCTGGACTGGTGGAAACACCTATATCTCCCATCGCACCAGCTCTTGAATCGGGAGCTATTAGAAGAAATGGCACAGCCGTGGTTATTGCATTGATGTCGTCTTGACCTAGCAATTGATTATAACTTTGAGCCTTTATCGGACCATTTATTCCGACTAATAACCCTAAACTGATAATTAAATAAACGAAAGTTTTCAAATTTGAATTATTTATGTTAGATTACTTACTTAAGTAGTTTAGCCGACAAAGATACAATTATCATCCTAATTACAGGTTTTTTATCTCTTAAATTTTATTTTAGGAGGTTGTTTTTAATCTCTTGACTAGTCCTTATAACTTAATTTTATTTTTTTTATTGCATAGGTCTTATTATTTTCTCTTTTATCGGAAAAATAAATCAAGTTTAGCATTATTTAATTATGCTTCAAATGTATACTATTTGAGTTATTAGTTAGTCTTAATTCTAATTCGTCTATGTTATTGTTAACAATAAATTACCCTGCTTAATTGATGGTATGTCAGTTCTTTAGGTGTGATTTTTTCTGAAGTTCTTCGGTTTGGACGGTTGTCATATATTTATTTT
>DYSI01000024.1 GCA_020718275.1 Draconibacterium orientale | reverse complement strand
GATCCGTTTCCTCTTCTTCGTATATAAAATTTAAGTTTTCTCCACTGGCAACGAGAATAATCTCATCTAAAAATTTTTGTACAAATGGAATGCTCCACCATTTATTTTCACTATTCCAATTCAGTGTTGTCCGATAAAAAAACTACTAAATTGCCGAAATGGACTAAATATAATTTTTAACGGACAATAGTGATTTATTCATTTAACTCTATGTCCTATTTTTGGGGAGTATCATAGTTTTTTTTTTATTCCATCCTTTTTTAAGCTTAAATTTCCGTTATTCTGATATGAATTCGTTGAAAAAAAGTCAATATGTAATTGAATAGATATACGAATTAATGCCCATTAAAACCTAAAAACAAAGAAGTAAAGCAAGTACCGTTTGTAAGTCAAGGATCAAATCAATAGTTAAAGCATTTAATAGCAAGCTTGTACAGTTTCTTTAAGTGTGTGTTAAATTTTTGTCAAGTAATAATTTGGATAATTTATATTTCGTAATATTGTGTTTGTAAACTAGATAGCCCCCAATGACACAAAAAACAAAAACAATCTTTTTGCTAAGGCATGGAAAAAGTGGATGGGATCATCCAGAATTGGACGATATCAAACGGGAATTATTGCCGAAAGGTATTCATCGAACCGAACAGATAGCCAACTACTTAAAGGATATAAATATCAAAATTGATCAGATTTATACCAGTCCGGCGCGCCGTGCACTGGATACTGCTAAAATCATTAAACAATTGATGCATCTTCCAAATTTGGAGGTGGTGCAAAACTTATATCCAGGCGATGCGGAGGCTTTTTTCAATTTGATTATTTCACTCAACGATCAGATTAACCATGTGATGATTGTGGGTCATAATCCTGGCATTACCTATTTTGCCCAACAATTTATGAATGCTGAAATAGATAATTTGCCCACTTCGGGTTTGATTAGTTGTAAGTATTTTACCCCCAGTTGGAGTGAGTTTACCATGTGCGATAAAAAATTGAATTTTGTCGTTTTCCCTAAGAATCTATAATGAATGGATAATATTAATCGTGAAATAAGTTGGATACAATTCAACGGTAGAGTATTGCAAGAGGCGCTTGATCTTAATAATCCTTTAATTGAACGAATCAAATTTCTGGGGATTTTTTCTAATAACCGAGATGAGTTTTTCAGAGTGCGGGTAGCTACATTGCGCCGTTTGATTAAATTAGAACCGAATTCGAGTTTGCAAAGAGTAAGGCTCAATAAGGATTTGGAAGATCTTTTGAGTAGGGTAGAGGCGCAGGAAAAGGAATTTACCTTGGCTTTCAATAGCATCATCAAGGAATTTAAAACGCGTAATATTATTATGCTTAACGAAAAGCAGTTGACTGAAAGTCAGGGCATTTTCGTAAATGAGTATTTTAAAACCGTTGTGCGGCCAAAGCTTTTCCCAATCATCCTCGATTTCTTTAAAGCAGGCCAAAGTTTGATTGATAGCGCAATTTATTTGGCAGTGGAACTAGTGGATTCTAAAGCCTCAAAAAAAGCGCGCCATATTTTAATTGAAGTGCCCTCCGAACTTCCTCGTTTTCTGCAAGTTAAGTCAGATAATGATAAGTCCTATTTTATGTTTCTGGACGATGTAATCCGCTATAATCTTCATGATCTGTTTGCGAGTTTTGGCTATGATACCATTGATGGTTTCATTATCAAATTTACTCGCGATTCGGAATTAGATATCGACAATGATGTATCCAAGAGTTTTTTGGAAATCATGGAGTTAAGTGTTAAAAAACGCACCAAAGGTATTCCTGTTCGTTTTGTTTACGATAAAAATATTCCTCAAGAATTGTTGGATATGATTATCCGTAAATTGGATATCACCACCAAGAATTATCAATTGAGAGGGGGCGGTCGTTACCATAATTTTAAAGATTTAATCGGTTTCCCTACTCTGAAAAAGGAGTTGATGTTCGAGACTTTACCGCCCATCCAACATCCTGATTTATCAGAGAAAACGAGTATTTTTCGCCAGTTGCGACAGCAAGATGTGATGCTGAATTATCCGTATCATAGCTTTCAGCATATTGTGGATTTTCTGCGCGAAGCCTCCATGGATCCAAAGGTAAGGAGCATTAAAATGACTTTTTATCGCGCGGCTAAAGATTCGCTGGCAATGAATGCGCTGATAAATGCCGCTCGAAATGGAAAAAGCGTAACGGTCTTTATGGAATTGCAAGCGCGTTTTGATGAGCAAGCCAATATTATGTGGACCCAGAAATTGCAAAGTGAAGGCGTTAAGGTCTTGCCAACAATTCCAGGTATGAAAGTACATGCCAAGATGATTTTGGTGCGACGTAAAGAAGCCGGTAAAAATATATTTTATAGCAATGTCAGTACTGGTAATTTCAATGAATCTACGGCAAAAGTATATAGCGACTATAGTTTACTCACTGCTAATCAGGAAATTGGAAGGGACTTGTTTCACTTCTTCGAATTGCTAGAATCGCGTTATCGCCCACCTCAGTTTCATTTGCTTCAAGTGAGTCCGTTTCATATCCGCGAGTTTTTCGCCAAGAAAATGAAAAATGAAGCCGAAAATAAAAAGCAGGGGAAAGAAGCTTGGGTTATACTCAAAATGAATAGTATTGTGGATGATGAAATTTCTAATCTAATTTACGAAACCGCTAAAGCAGGCGTTAATATTACGCTCAACATTCGGGGTATCAATATCTTAAAAACAGGATTACACGGATTCAGCGACCATATCAATGCTTTTAGCATTGTGGGGCGATTTCTTGAACATGCTCGCCTTTTTGTCTTTGCTAATGCCGGAAAGCCAGAATTTTATATTAGCTCTGCCGATCTCATGACTCGCAATTTAGACCATCGCTTTGAACTTCTAATCCCTATCGTGGATCCTAAAATTCAAAAACAATTGTTGGATATAATGCATTTGCAAATGAATGATACCGAGAAATATAGATCGCTCAATCATAACGAAATTAATGAATATACCCGTAGAAATGTCGGTTTTCCGGTCTTAGATTCGCAAGTGGAAATTTACAATTATTATAAAAAGCAATAAAGTAAAAGATACCTGCAAGGCTAACACATCAAAAATTAAGCTCTTTCTGCTTTTGCCAACGCTAAAAGCAAACCCAAAAAAGTAGAGGGAAGCCGGATTAGTTTTCGCTTCCCTCATTTATATTTTTCATTGCAATTGAAACAAAGAATTCTAAATATTATTATTTACATATTTGCTTTAGGAATAAATCTTAACGCACAATACAATTATGTACCTAACCCTTCTTTTGAGGAAAAGGATAGTTGTCCCACCTTTGAATGGCAACTAACCCCAGTATGTAAATATTGGTTTGATCCTATTGCTAAGATGACAATACCACCGCCTCCTATATACAGTTTTAATAATTGGGGGATAGCTGAATATTTTCATAGTTGCGGAGGGGCATATGTCGATGTGCCGAAGAATTTGGCTGGTTGGCAATATGCGCGTACAGGGGAAGCTTATGCAGGTACTTCAGTATTGGTACACGACACCCAGACCATGCTTTCTATTCCATATCCCAAAATGGCACAAAGTTATATTGAGGTTGAGCTGAAACAGTCTCTACAAAAGGATACCTACTATAAAGCATCTTTCTTTTATAGTCATGCCGAAGTGTATTCTAATTCACCAACTTTTTTTATGGAATATTTAGGATTTGTGCGCTTAGGTATGCTTTTTACGGATACTTTAGTTTATAATTTGCCCAATGCCACTTCATACGGTCAGCCTCATAATATTTATGGCTCACCTCAAATTAGTGCCATGATGGGGCCAACCGTAGATACAGCTTTGTGGGTAGAAGTAAGTGGCACTTTTAAAGCCAAAGGTGGGGAAAAATTTATAACCATAGGATGTTTTGAGCGAATGGATACTGCTCAAAAACAAATTTTTACCTATGTTTTTTATGATGATATAAGTGTGGTTTATGTTGGGGAAGACACTATAGAAACTCCCGATAGCCTTTGGATTCCCAATATCTTCACCCCCAACCAAGACGGTATAAACGATCAATTTGAATACAAAAACCAAGAGCAGTGGAATTTTGAAACTCAGATTTTCAATCGTTGGGGCAATTTGGTTTACGAAGATAATAACTCCAAAAACTGGGATGGAACTTATAAAGGAAATGGAGTAAGTGCAGGAGTTTATTTTTATATTATCAAGGCACAAGCGATCAAAAATGGAGAAGTGAAGGTTTATAAGGGAACAGTAACGGTGGTTTATTGAATGTCAATAAAATGCAACCCACCAATAGCCATACCCATTGCTTGTTTTTCCACCTCAGAAACCTATGCCAAAAACAATCAAAGAGTATGTCAGCCCGCGGCACCAAAAAGAAGCCCAGCAGGTAACAGCTGATATAGTTCATGTCGCGTTTGGGAGCCATTACTCAAGGGAAGTAGTGCATTTGAATAATGTAAGTGCTAATCAACTTTAGTGCTATATTTGAGGTACGAAACTATATCAGCGGGACGGTGATTATCGCTTCGTTTGGATTTCAATTTCGTCAATAAAGATAAAGGATTCAAAACCTGCTCCTTGATGCCCTGCGGGCAAAAGACCGTAACGAATGGCTTTCACTTTCACATATCGCGCTCGGATTGGTTTAGCAAGGTTGGCTTTCATGGTTTTCATTTGTACCATATTATTCTCGGCCGCTACCGAATGCGTATCTCTTGCAATTAGCTCAAAATTATGACCATCCATGGAGTTGTAGAATTCCACCTCTTTGGGATATAAAATCCAAGATCGGCTATCTTGTAGAAATTCAGCAGTTATTTGTTGGATGCTTAAAGTAGCTTTCAAGTCGATGATGGCTTCAAAATCTTGCCCTTGATAGCCTTGCCATTCGCCTTTACGCCAGTTGAGATCGCCCCGAATGCCATCAATTAAGCCTTCATCTCCCCCTGCTGTATATTGTTCATTGTACTTTGATAAAATATTGACTGTAAAATTGTTAGGTTTTTTATAAAATACAGCAGAAGAGATGCCGCTTTTTATACCTTCCTCATTCATGCTTACAGCTTTGAGGCTAGTTGTTTTATTAATCAAAATGGCGCCCACATATCGATTTGATTTTTCACTTGGATCACTGCCGTCGGTGGTGTAAAATATTTGATTATTAGCTTCTTGTGCATTGAGTTTTATGGATAATTGTTCTTTGAATACACGAGAATCGGCTTCAAAAATTGGCGCTAATACGATGGATTTCACGCTTGCTTCGCGAGGGGGATATTCGCTTCTGTCGAGTTTTCTGGCTTGATTGGTCATCTTAAATTCAAGGGTTCCTCCAGCCATCAATTGCGCATATTGGATATAGGAGCTGCTTGAATAGGGCTTGTTATTAAGCAGAATAGCTGCTACATAGCCATTTTTATCGCTCAGTTCGGGGGCTAATAGGGTCATTGTTTTTCCATTTTCGAGATGCAAAACTGCTTTTTTGAAATGTGGCGACTGAAGTAAAAAACAGGTAGATCCTGGATTTACTTGATACAATCCCAACGAACTCAATACATACCAAGCACTCATTTGCCCGCAATCCTCATTTCCAATTAGCCCATCGGGTTTTGAGGAATAAAATTCCTGCAGAATACGCTTGATTATTTGGCTTGCTTTATCAGCCCTGCCTACATAATTATACAAATAGGCCATGTGATGACTGGGTTCGTTGCCATGCGCATATTGTCCTATAAGTCCAGTAATATCAGCTTGTTCGCGACCGGTGGTTTCCGAATTGGTAGAGAAAAGCTCATCAAGTTTTGCTTCAAAGGCTTGGTTTCCACCCATTTTTTCGATTAATCCATACACATCCTGCGGTACAAAAAAGGAATATTGCCAAGCGTTGCCTTCGGTAAAATGATTGTTCACTTCACGCGGATCATAAGGAGACAACCAGCTTCCATTTTTGCGCGGACGCATCATTTTTGTTTGGGGATCAAGCAGATTTTTCCACGATTGTGAACGTTTCATATACATTTCGTAATCGCTACTGTCGCCTACAATTGCAGCCATTTGCGCGATGCACCAATCATCGTAGGCATATTCCAAAGTTTTTGAAACATTCTCATGCTCGTCTTCCAAAGTTAAAAAACCCTTGGCAATATAGGCAGGCAAGCCAAGATGATCCCAATTAGCGCTCGTTTTCATCGCTTCTAAGGCTAGTTTGGTATCGAAACCATCAATACCTTTGGCGGCAGCATCTGCCATTACCGACACCGAATGGTAGCCTATCATACAGTCAGTTTCGTTGGAGGCTAACTCCCAAACAGGTAAGCGGCCGCCTTGCTGGTATTGCGCCATGAAGGTGAGAATAAAATCTCGGGTGCGCTTTCGGTCGATGAGCGTGTATAGAGGATGCGCACCCCTAAAAGTGTCCCAAAGGGAAAAAACAGTGTAATAATCAAAGTCTTTGGCCGTGTGGATTTTATTATCGCGACCACGATATTGCCGGTCGATATCCATCGCTAAGTTTGGTTGAATCATCACATGGTAAAGCGCTGTGTAAAAAGTTTTAAGCTGTTCCTCATCAGTGGATTCTACTTCTATTTTTCCTAATGCTTGGTTCCAATTTTTGCGCGCAAGTGTTTTCTGTTGGTCAAAATCCCAATGGCTTATTTCGCTTTCAAGGTTTAGTTTAGCACCCGCAGTGCTCACAAACGAAAAACCTGTTTTGATGAGTAATACCTTGTCTTTCAAATCAAAAGTTAAAATCACTTTGCTTGAATCAGCAGAGAATTGTGCTTGATAGGGGGCTGAAAACTGCGAATAGGCATAGGCATGTTGCTCCTTTGCCCAAGCACTGCTGATTCTAGTCATGGCAATGGTTTTATTATCCACCGAATCGAAATGGCCCATCAAAAGCGAATCCCGATGCCGAAGGTCGATTACCAAACTTGCTTTTTGAGTGGGATAGGTATATTTTTGGAAACCAACTCTTAAGGAAGTGGTTAGTTCGCATTTGATTTCGTTATCAAGTTTCACTGCATAATAGCCAGGACTTGCAGATTCGTTTTCGTGCGAAAAGCTGGCTTGGTAGGTTTTCTGATTTATCGAAGTATTTTTGGTCAGCGGCATCATCATAAAATCCCCATAATCACTTACGCCTGTGCCACTTAAATGAGTGTGTGAAAATCCGTAAATGCTACTGTCGCTATAATGATAGCCGCCGCAGCCATCCCAACTGCCATCGATACGCGTATCGGGCGAGAGCTGAACCATTCCAAATGGGAGGGTAGCGCCGGGAAAAGTGTGCCCATGACCGCCTGTTCCTACCATTGGATTTACATAATTGGATAAATCTGATTTTTGAGAACAATCTAATAAAAACAGACTCATGGCTATCCATACGAACCATTGTGATGCTGAAAATTTCATTTTATCTTATTTATTTTGATTTTATTGCTGATGCTGTCTTTATTTGAATAGGTTTTTCACTTCTCCCAAAGGCTGCTTATTTTGATTTGGTCGGTGCTTAAAGGCTTGGCTTTTTCTCCTGAATAATGAACTCTTTTAGGCTTGTTTGGCAGCAAGTCGAAGAAATTATCATCGAAATAAATTCCCACGGCATCGAGGTAAACATCTTTTGCTAAAAAGTTTTTTGTCACTATTTCGAGCCATTGATTTGCCAATATTTTGATTTCAATTTGAGGTTCTATAAGCAGCATTTCTTTGGGTTTCATCGGATAATAAAACTGTTCGGCAATCAAACCATCCGAATATCGGACTTCTGCATGAATAAGTAGGTTGGCTGTGGAATTATAATCAATGGAGAAATCACTTTTGAGAATCGAAAGATAGTGTTTGGCACTTTGAGCCGGTATCTGGATTGAATCCTTTTTTTGCGCCAATAATTTAGCTGTAAAATCATACACGCTAAATACTATTTCTGCCTTTGAATCGCTTAACAAATCGGATACGATAGACAACTCATAGGCTTGGTCATTTTCTGAAATAATGGGTAAAATCGGCGCAAAAGATCGTTTGGCTTGAAAGTATGCCGCCTTGGGTTGTTTATAAGCGTCGATTAAACTCCATGAAACCACTGGCCAAGTATCGTTGAGCTGCCAAACGAGTGAGCCCATACAAATAGGATATGTGCCGCGTTGACTTTCGATTCCCATTTTAATAGCGCGCGCTTGCAAGAGTTGCGAAAGGTACACATAGCGCGAAAAGTTGCTGGCTTTTGGGAAATCTCGATCCAGATAAATGTTGATGGTTTGGTAGCCTCGCGGATGTTTTTGATGCGATTGCATGGCTGGTGAATCGATGCATAGTGCTGTTTCAGGAATAAAATTTAGCAAACTGCTTTCTGATGGAATTCCTTGAAAGCCAAATTCTGATACAAAACGTCCTGTTTTTTGTTGATAACTTTCTAACGGTTCCATTCCCCACCAAACGCCCCAATAATGCACATCTGCTTGTAAATAACTCTCGCGGCGACCCCAGCCATTGGCGGGGGATGAAGGATGATAACTGCGCTGAGGATCTAATTCTTTCAAAATTTTTGGAATACGCTGCTCAAATAAATCCTGATAATCTTGGATGATTTTGGTGGAGTCTTGTGCCGAGTAGCCCATTTGCTTTTGCCACCCCCAATTGTGCCATGCTTCGCTAATCTCGTTATTTCCACACCACAAAGCCAAACTTGCATGATGCCGTAGCCGGATTACCTGTTGCTTTATTTCTTCTTCAACATTGCTAATAAACGAAGAATCAGATGGATACATAGCGCCAGCAAACATAAAATCTTGCCAAACTAGAATCCCTTTTTCGTCGCAAAGTTTGTAAAATTCATCGGATTCATAAATACCACCTCCCCAAACCCGTAGCATATTCATATTTGCCTCCACCACTTTGTCGAGATAAAACTGATAGTCGGAGGGCTTTACCGCTGTTGGAAAATGCTTGAAAGGAATCACATTGGCACCTTTGGCAAAGAGCGGAATGCCATTCAACTCGAAATAAAAAGACTGGCCTATGGAATCGGGTTGCTGAACTAATTGAATGTTGCGAAAACCAATGGAATATTCTTTGGTTTCGAGCTTAGTTTTTTCCTCGAATAAACTGATGCTAAGCCGATAAAGATTGGCTTTTCCAAGATCGTGAGTCCACCAAAGCATTGGATTTTTAATGCTCCATTCCAGCTTGGCACAATCGTTTTTCAACTTGGTAGTTTCACTTTTGATGCAAGTCGAATCAGGCGCAAAAAGACTGTATTTCAATTTGTAATTCGCTTGCTTATCAATCTTTAATTGGGTGGTAATTTCTAATTCAGCCAAATCAGCGGTCAGCGTTTTTTGAAGAATTGCCACTTGTTGAAGCTCAGCATAATCTCCAAAAACCAATTTTACATCCTTCCATATTCCTGCACTTACTAATGTTGCACCCCAATCCCAGCCAAACATATACTGCGCTTTGCGTGCATAAATACGCTCATCGCCAGGGAGTTGTTGCTGATTCGCTTCTGCCAATAATTTGTTTTTTAGTAAGCTTGGCGTAAAAATAACACGCAAATTATTATCTCCTATTTTCAATTTGTCTTTGATATTTATTTCCCATTCCCTAAACATATTATTAGGACTAGCAATTGTTTTTTCGTTGAGAATAATTTCTGCATAGCCATCAATTCCTTCAAAAACCAATGTGGCTTTTGGTTTAGCAAATTCTTCTTCTGTAAGCTGAAACACAATGGAATAGGTAAAATTACTGCTATCAATCCATTGAACAGCTGTTTCGTTTGTGCCATAAAACGGGTCAGGAATCAGATTGTTTTTCAGCAAATCGAGATGTACATAGCCTGGTACAATTGCTGGATAAGATTCTGAACTTCCATCAAAGCTCAAATACCAATTTTCTGATGACAAATGTCTAATGGACTTTTGGGCTACTAATGAAAACGCAAAAAGGCTAAAACTGAGTATTAAAATGAATTTCAGCATTCTTTAATGATTTTCATCAGTTGAATTAATTCGCTTTCGTTTGCCTTTTTTGAAGAATCAACAATGCCCGAGCTATGGTAAAAGGAGGTGTAAAATTCGCTCATGATGGTTTTTAAATTACCGCTACGAACTCCACCGCCAGCAATAAAAGTGATTCTATTGTCAGCTTGCTTCTGGAGATCTACAAGCAGATTTTTGCCGTCCAAAACGCATGACTGGCGCCCAGAACTCAAGATGTTTTGAAAGCCACATTGAATTATGAGTTCCATGGCTTCAAATGGGTTTGCGGTGCGATCAAATGCCCTGTGAAAGCTGACTGGCAAACCGTTACTTTGGGCGACTAACTGCTTGTTTATCGCTATATCAACTTGATTATCAGTGGTAAGTACACCAAAAACAAATCCGTCAGCGCCGAGTTTGATAAACTGTGCAATCGATTGCTCCATTTCCAAAATCTCAGATTGGGAGTAAACAAAATCCCCACCTCTTGGGCGTATCATCACATAAATAGCTTTGGAAAAAGATTTTCGAAGAATCATAAAATCTTCGATGCTAGGAGTGATTCCTCCCAAAATATAATCTGCACAAAATTCGATTCTATCCATGCCTACTTTAGCAGCTAGCAAAGCAGAAGAAAGGTCGAAGGCAGCAAGCTCAAGGTGTTTGATTTTTTGAGTATTCATCATGGTCTAAAGGTCGCAAAAATACTCAATTTTTTGAGCGGAGAGTCCCTAGGTTTTTGAATTTAGGGGGCTAGTTTCGGCTCATTTTCATTGATTTTTCTTTCCTAATTATTTGCGAATGCAAGATGAATTGCTAGTTTTTGACGCAGTTTGAGCTTGGAGTTCATTACTATTGCTTATTTAAAGTTAAAAGAGACTCTCCACTTCAATCAATATATTTTCATCTTGCTGATTGAAAACGGCATAATTGAAACCTTTTTGAAGGGCAAAAGCACCATATTCGCCATTTTTGTTGAGGGCAATAAAACCAATTTGCGTATTATCAATATTTTTGTTTCGGAGTTTCAATTTCTTATGAATCAGTTCAATAGCTTCTTTGCAAGCATCTTCTGGTGATTTTCCTTGTCGCATAAGTTCAACCACTAAATGGGAGCCGACCACCCGAATCACCTCTTCTCCGTGACCAGTTGCTGTGGCTGCGCCTACCTCATTATCAACATATAAGCCGGCGCCAATGAGGGGTGAGTCGCCAACTCTGCCATGCATTTTGAAAGCCATGCCACTGGTGGTGCAAGCGCCTGATAAATTGCCGTGCATATCTAAAGCAATCATGCCAATGGTATCGTGGTTTTCAATATTTACTTTCGGTTGATAATCAGCTGTTTTAAGCCATTCTTTCCATTCTTTTTCAGATTCCTCGGTGAGGAGGTTTTCTTTTGTAAATCCTTGGTCTATGGCAAATTCCAAGGCGCCGTCGCCAACCAGCATCACATGCGGTGTTTTTTCCATAACGGCTCGTGCAACTGAGACGGGGTTTTTGATATGTTCCAAAAAAGCTACCGACCCGATGTTTGCAAATTCATCCATTATGCAAGCGTCTAATGTAACATGGCCGTCACGATCGGGGCGCCCGCCGTAGCCCACACTTCTTTCTGTTGGATCGGATTCTATCACCCGAACGCCAGCTTCTACGGCATCAATGGCACGGGATTCCTCTTGTAGTTTTTTCCATGCTATTTCATTGGCTTTCAATCCAAATCGCCAAGTGGATAGTACAATTGGTTTTTGGATAATGGCTTGGTTAGTTTGGCTACTTTGTGCGAAAATTTCTTTTGGATTTATGGCTAAACTAGCCAATAGGAGGCTAGTGGTTTTTATAAAATGCCGTCTTGCGCTCATCGTTTTTCATTTAAAAAATGTTTTGCATAATGCGTATTCAATTTGTCCAAAATCTTGCAATTAGTTTTTAAGTGATCCACAAAATCAGGATAGGATTTGAGCGATGCAGGTGTCCAAAGTACTTCGGAGAGTGCAGCCATGCGGGGCAAGGCCATATATTCTACTTGAGCAAAATTGAGGATATATTCGGTCCATACATTTCCCTGTGCTCCTAAAATAAACTTTGCTTGCTCGCTATTCAGGCTTTCAGGAATAGGTTCATAATTATACACGTCGGCCAAAGTGTTTAGTCCTCCGATGGCGTGCGGCTCTGTGTTTTTATTTTCACTTTGATAATGGTCGAAATAGCAAGGCTTTCCGGGAGTCATCACTGCAAAATGACCTGCTTGAGCCGCTGCAATGCCGCCTTTTGTTCCGCGCCAGCTCATCACAGCAGCATTGGGAGCTAAGCCACCTTCCAATATTTCGTCCCAACCGATAATCTTACGACCTTTGGCATTGAGATATTGTTCCATTCGTTGTATGAAATAGCTTTGTAAATGGTGCTCATCGCGTAGCTGCTCATCTGCTATCCGTTGTTGACATTTGTCGCAGGTTTTCCAGCGGGTTTTGGGGCACTCATCGCCTCCAATATGGATGTATTCACTTGGAAATAAAGTGATTACTTCGTCTAATACATCCTGTAGAAACTCAAATACTTCTTCGTTACCAGCGCAAAAAACATCATCGAAAACGCCCCATTTTCTACTCACTTCAAAAGTTGAATCCTTACAAGCTAGATTTGGATAAGCGGCTAAAGCGGCTAAGGAATGACCGGGCATTTCTATTTCTGGAACAATAGTAATATGTCGTTGGGCTGCATAAGCTACCACTTCTCGTATTTGGTCTTGGGTGTAATAGCCGCCGTATCGTATTTCGTCAAATTGGTTTTTACTGTAGGCTCCCACCATGCTACCACTTCGCCAGGCTGCAACCTCAGTGAGTTTAGGGTATTCTTTGATTTCGATTCTCCATCCTTGGTCATCAGTGAGATGCCAATGGAAAACATTCATTTTATAAAGAGCGAGATAATCAATGTACTTTTTAACTTCGTCAACAGTGAAAAAATGACGACTGCAATCGAGATGCATGCCTCGCCAGCTAAAGCGTGGAGAGTCATTAACTTCAAGTTGAAGTAGTTGGAGATTATTGGAGCTGGCCATAATCTGAAGCAAGCTTTGTATGCCATAAAATATGCCCACTTTTCCTGCAGATTCTATTATTATTTGCTCATAATTGATGTATAGATTATAGGCTGCGCTATCGCCTGTGGCTAATTGCCGAAGCAAAATTGGCTTTACATTTGGGTCTGCCATTTTTGGCTTTAAAATAAGGTTAAAATTTTCTTTCAGGGCATTGGTCAGATAGTCGGATTCTGCTTGAAAGTGCCCAGATTCTATCACAATGCCAGAAATTTTCTTTGCATTTAAATATCCTTCCTGTGGTTGAAGTGATACTGGCTGAGGTATAATCGAAATAATGTCCTGACTAATCGCCATGAGCTGCATTAAAGTAAAAATTAGTAGTAAAGTGAATCGCATGGGGTTCTTATTTTTATTTGTTATTGTTGACAAAAGAGATTGATATTAAAGTAAATGGTATTAAATGGCCAAAAAATTATTGAGTTGATGATGCTGGAATAAGTTCATACTTGCCAATGTAATAAATGATATTAGCCCATCTTTTTAAGATTTGGGAGGCTGTAAAAAACATAAATCAGCATGCCAATCGCTAACCAAATGAGAAGGCGCATCCAGGTGTCGAATGGTAAAGCGATCATTTGAGCTAGAGAAGTCAAAATACCCATAATGGGAACAAAAGGAACCCAAGGGGTGCGAAATCCGCGGGGTAAATCTGGTTGTTTGTAGCGCAAAACTAAAATACCACCGCTGACAATGGCAAAGGCTAAAAGCGTTCCGATGGACACTAATTCTCCCAAAATTCCAATTGGCAGTATGCCGGCTATAATCATGGCAATCACTCCAGTGATAATGGTGGTGATATGAGGGGTTTTATGCTTTTTGTGAATTTTTGAAAAAAGAGGGGGTAGAAAACCATCTTTCGACATGGAGTAGAAAATCCTTGGCTGACCCAATAGCATCACTAAAATAACAGAGCTAAGACCGGCAATGGCGCCAATTTTTATAATAGGTCGTAGCCACATTAAACTGTTGCCTGCTGAATTAATTCCCACTGCAATTGGATCTGGAACGCCCAGAAACTTATAATTTACCATTCCAGTAAGAACAAGGGCTACAAGAATATAGAGTATAGTACTCACAATGAGTGAAATAATAATGCCTAAAGGCAAATCTCTCTTGGGGTTTTTGGCTTCTTGGGCAACGGTGGAAACCGCATCGAAACCAATATAAGCGAAGAAAATAACTCCAGCACCTCGCAAGATTCCTGACCAACCAAACTCGCCAAATTTGCCAGTATTCTCTGGAATGAAAGGAGTCCAATTGTCGAGGGTAATGTATTTATACCCAACGAAAATAAAGAGTAGAATTACGCCAATTTTAAGGTAAACCACTAAGTTATTAAACTTCGCTGATTCACGAATACCATAATATAAAACCATGGTTAATAGGCCTATAATCACCATGGCTGGCAAATTAATAATGGCGCCAGAGGCAACGATTCCATCTGCGGTTTTAATCAAAGGAGCACTACTGAGGGCTTCTGGAATCGTTATCCCAAAATCTTTTAAAAAACTTACCATATAACCTGACCAACCTACTGCTACGGTGGAGGCGCTAAATAAATACTCGAGTATCAAATCCCAACCAATAATCCAAGCAACCGTTTTGCCTAGCGTAGCGTAAGCATAGGTATAGGCGCTACCGGCTAAAGGGATCATCGAGGCAAATTCTGCATAACATAAGGCTGCAAATGCACAAGCAAAGCCCGAAATGATAAACGAAATAACGATTCCTGGGCCTGCATAACTTGCTGCCGCTTGTCCTGTTAAAACAAAGATTCCTGCGCCGATAATGGCTCCTATTCCAAGTAGGGTAATGTTTAAAGGGCCTAAGGTTCTTCTCATGGAAGAATCTTCAGATTGTTTCATGAGTTTTTCAATGTCAATGGCCATAATTAGTATATCGTATTTAATGTTTGATTAGAATTATCAAAAGTAGGGTTTTATCTGTTTACTTAACTACAATTTTTTTCGGCTTTTTGCTTGCCAATTACTCAAATGTTTTGCGTAATGACTGATTTGCACTATGCATTAAGGCTTCGGAAAATTAGATTTATTGAGACGAAAAGATTTTTTTAAATTTATAATTTAGTATTGAAGGCTGTTGTTCTGATAGTATTAATGCAAAGATTTTGTGTTTCGAAAACCGAGAAAATTAAAGTCTTTTTAATAGTCACGCATTTTTATAACAATTCAATTAATCACTTTAATTTGGTCTTAAACTAGCCTAAAACATGCTATTGTAGGCAAAAATTAATTCCAAATCACTATTGTCCGTTAAAAATTATATTTAGTCCATTTCAGCAATTTAGTAGTTTTTTTATCGGACAACACTGATTCCAAATAAGTGAATTTTTAGCGGATTAGTAGTATGGAATTTTATGAACTATACTTTCTATTCCTTTTGAAGTGTGATTATGTAGGCAAATGTATCCTTCCCATATTAAACAGCATCTATAATTCATTAGTTTTGAATTGCTTAAATGAGGAATGATTTATATCAGGAATCAATGCTGCTCATGGGACTGAATTACTTATCTTTGCATTGCTATTTTAATTTAATCCAAATAACGAATAATGGCACAAAACGAACAAGATATCATCGGGGAAGTAACCAGCTCCGACTATAAATATGGATTTGTATCCGACATCGAAACCGAAACCATTGCCAAAGGACTTAGCGAAGAAGTGGTGCGTATAATTTCGGCTAAGAAGAATGAACCAGAATGGCTTTTAGATTTCCGATTGAAAGCCTACAGAAAATGGGTTAGCATGGAAGCACCTGATTGGGCTCATCTGAATATACCACCTATTGATTTTCAAGAGATTATATATTACGCCGCGCCCAAAAAGAAAGCTGAGTTAACTAGTTTGGATGAGGTAGACCCTGAATTGATCGAAACTTTTAATAAATTAGGAATCAATCTCGAAGAGCAAAAAATACTTGCCGGCGTTGCAGTGGATGCGGTAATCGATAGTGTTTCGGTGAAAACAACCTTTACAGATACGCTCTCTAAACTAGGAATTATCTTTATGTCTTTCAGTGAGGCTGTGCAGCATCATCCCGATTTGGTAAAGAAATACTTAGGAACGGTGGTTCCTGCAAGCGATAATTACTTTGCAGCCCTTAATTCGGCAGTCTTTAGTGACGGTTCGTTCTGCTATATTCCCAAAGGTGTGCGTTCTCCAGTGGAACTTAGTACTTATTTTAGAATCAATGCAGCCAATACTGGCCAGTTCGAGCGAACTTTAATTGTGGCAGATGAAGGTGCTTATGTAAGTTACCTAGAGGGATGTACTGCCCCGCAACGGGATGAAAATCAGTTACATGCTGCCATCGTTGAGATTATTGCTCATCGCAATGGTGAAGTGAAGTATTCCACCGTTCAAAATTGGTATCCAGGAAACAAAGATGGTTTGGGTGGTATCTTCAATTTTGTTACCAAACGTGGAATGTGTGAAGGTGATTACTCGAAAATCTCATGGACTCAAGTCGAAACCGGTTCTGCCATCACTTGGAAATACCCGTCTTGTGTGCTAAAAGGCGATTATTCGGTGGGCGAATTTTACTCCGTAGCTGTGACTAATAATCATCAGCAGGCCGATACTGGCTCGAAAATGGTGCATCTGGGAAAGAACACTAAAAGCACGATTATTTCAAAAGGGATTTCTGCAGGCAAAAGCAATAATAGTTACCGAGGTTTAGTTCGCATTAATCCAAAGGCAACCAATAGCCGCAACTTTTCGCAATGCGATAGCCTATTGCTCGGCGACCAATGTGGAGCTCATACTTTTCCATATATCGAAACAAGTAATGCTTCCTCCATTGTGGAGCACGAAGCGACAACCTCCAAAATCTCCGACGAACAGCTATTTTACTGCATGCAGCGCGGAATCAATACCGAAAAGGCAATTGGATTGATTGTAAACGGTTATGCAAAAGAGGTACTCAATCAGCTTCCGATGGAGTTTGCTGTGGAAGCTCAAAAATTGCTGTCGATAAGTCTGGAAGGCAGCGTTGGTTAATTTATAAAATTTAATATTACTGTATCAAAAAAGCAATATATCATGCTACAAATCAAAAATTTACACGTAAGTGTTCAAGGAAAAGAAATAATAAACGGTCTTAATTTAGAAGTCAAAGCTGGTGAAATTCACGCAATCATGGGACCCAATGGAACAGGAAAAAGCACCCTTGCTTCGGTGATTGCTGGTAACACTAATTATGAAGTTACCCAAGGAGAAATTACCTATAATGGAAAAAATTTACTAGAACTTCCTATCGAAGACAGAGCACGTGAGGGCATTTTTCTGGGTTTTCAATATCCAGTGGAAATTCCTGGTGTCAGCATGACTAATTTTATGCGCACTGCCCTTGACGAGATTCGCCAATATCGTGGACAAGAGCCACTTTCTGCTGGCGCTTTTCTAAAATATATGAAAGAGAAAAAGGAATTAGTGGAGCTTCAAGATAAATTGAACAACCGGTCGGTAAACGAGGGGTTCTCTGGAGGCGAAAAAAAGAAAAACGAAATATTCCAAATGGCTATGTTGGAGCCTCAATTAGCTATTCTGGATGAAACAGATTCTGGTTTGGATATCGACGCTTTACGGATTGTTGCACAAGGAGTTAATAAACTAAAGTCAGCCGATAATGCAACCATTGTGATTACCCATTACCAACGATTATTAGATTATATCATTCCTGATTTTGTGCACGTAATGTACGAAGGTAGAATTGTTAAAACTGGCGACAAATCACTGGCGCTTGAGCTCGAAGAGAAAGGCTATGATTGGATTAAGGAGGAATTGAAAGCATAAGACCATGACTAAAAAAGCAATAACAATCGGTAATGAATTAAAAACATCATTACTTCAAAAGTTCGATGAAGTTCAAATGGAAATGCTGGGCAAGGAACCTCTTTTCATAAGATCCTCACGGCAAGAGTCTGCTCAACTTTTTGAGCTGTTGGGTTTTCCGACCGTTGAACTAGAAACTTGGCGCAAGACAAATCTCAAATCTTTTCTCGAAAAAACTTATGATTTAGAATTCGAGGCTCAGTCTGGTAATGAGCAGGATAACAGTATATTGCAATGTGAAATTAATCAATTTGATACAGATCTTTTTACCCAATATAATGGAAAATGGATAGGGGAGGCTTCACAACTGCGCATTTATCCAAACGGAACTATAGTGGGAAGCTTATCTGCTGCCATTCAACAATACCCCCAACTGATGGAACCGTATTTTGGAAAACTTGCCAATAATTCCTTACATGGTCTGGTGGCGCTTAATACTGCCCTTTTTGATGAAGGTTATTTTATATATGTTCCTGATGGAGTGGATCATACCAGAAGTTTACAAATGGTAAATATCATCAATAGCAAGCAGAATATTTTTACCAATACCCGCAATTTGGTTATCTTAGGAAAAAATGCCCGCCTACGCTTAGTACATTGCGACGATTCGATGGACTTTCAACATAGTTTTATCAATAATGTCACTGAAATACAATTGGCAGAAGGGTCTAATATGGAGTATTATAAACTGCAAAATAAAGACGATTCCACGGCTATTATGACCACTACTTTTGTCAATCAGCATCGCGATTCTGCTTTCAACTCCAATACCATTGTGCTCAATGGCGGCATGGTACGCAACGATACTCAAGTAGTGCTAGCAGGCAAAGGAGCAGATGCTCAGGTGGTCGGATTGTTTTTGATGGATAGAAAGCAGTTTGTTGATAATCACGTTTTTATAGATCATGCCGTAGCCAATTGTACGAGCAATCAGCTCTTCAAAGGGATTGTTGATGAAGAGGCGAGAGCTGTTTTTAACGGACATACTTTAGTACGTAAAGATGCACAGCAAACTATTGCTTATCAGAGTAATAACAATATTCAGCTAACTGATACTTCCAAAATTGACTCTCATCCATTTCTCGAAATTTATGCCGATGACGTTAAATGTAGTCATGGTGCTACGGTGGGTCAATTGAAAACCAATGCATTGTTTTACCTGATGCAAAGAGGAATTTGCGAACGCAATGCCCGCATGCTTCTCATGGTGGCTTTTGTTGGTCAAATTGTCGACCGGATTTCCCTACCAAACTTGAGAACCAGTATTAATGAGTTGGTTCGCAAACGGTTAAAAGGGGAATTAAGTAGCTGCGAACAGTGTTCAATTCAATGTGCAGATCCTGATAAACCACTTCATTTCGAAATAGATATGAGTCTTGTATAATTCAAAGTAATGAACCTAGATATTCCATCAATACGCACTGACTTTCCAATTCTAAGTCGTTCCATCAGAGGTAAGCAATTGGTTTATTTCGATAATGGTGCTACCAATCAAAAACCAATTGAGGTAATTGAACGAATGAGCGACTATTATAGAAATATCAATAGTAATGTGCATCGAGGGGTACACTTCCTCAGTCAAATCGCCACGGATGCCATGGAGAACGCCCGCGCTACTGTTCGTGATTTTCTTCATGCAGCTAGTATAGAGGAAATTATATTTACCAAAGGCACCACAGAGTCTATTAATTTGGTTGCACATTCATACGGAAAAGCTTTTGTTCGTGCTGGCGATGAAATCATTGTTAGCGAAATGGAACATCATGCGAATATCGTCCCTTGGCAAATGTTGTGTGAAGAGAAGGGCGCTATATTAAAGGTCGCCAAAGTGAATGATGACGGAAGTTTGGACTTAGATTATTTGAATTCATTATTTACTCCCCGTACCAAATTATTGGCCATTACTCATATTTCAAATGTAATGGGAATCATTAATCCGATTCAGCAAATTATTAGTCATGCTCACCAAAACGGAATTCATGTATTGGTGGACGGAGCTCAGGCAGTGCCCCATACACCTGTCGATGTTCAAACGCTGGATGCTGATTTTTATGTGTTCTCCAGTCATAAAATGTATGGTCCAATGGGCGTAGGAATACTTTACGGAAAGCATGAATTGCTCCAAAAAATGCCACCATATCAAACTGGTGGTGAAATGATTAAAGAAGTAAGTTTTGAAAAAACCACCTTTAATGAATTACCATTCAAATTTGAAGCTGGTACTCCGATGGTAGCCGAAATACTTGGTTTAGCCACTGCTATCGAGTACATTCAGCGACTTGGTATTTCAAATATTGAAGCTTACGAAAAAGAGCTTTTTAGTTATGCTAATCAGCAACTAATACAAATAAAAGGAATTACAATACTTGGGACAGCCGTCAATAAAGCTTCAACCATTTCTTTTAATCTCGAAGGAATTCACCATTATGATTTAGGGAGTTTGCTCGATCAGATGGGGTTTGCGGTACGTACGGGTAATCACTGTGCCCAACCGCTGATGAATAGAATGAAATTGGATGGAACAGTGCGAGTTTCATTTGCAGTGTATAATACCACGGACGAAATTGACCTTTTTGTGCAAGGGGTGCAAAAGGCTCAATTGATGCTTTTATAACTAAATTTACGAAAATGAAAATCGAAGAAGAAAAAAATGCTATTATTGAAGAGTTTGAGCTTTTTGACGACTGGATGGATCGTTACAATTACATCATCGAAATGGGGAAAACAACCGATGGACTGTCGGACGAATTCAAAACCAAGCAATACCTAATCAGTGGTTGTCAGTCGCAAGTATGGCTAACTGCAGCAATGCAGGAAGGTAAAGTGCACTTTAAAGCCGACAGTGACGCCATTATTACCAAAGGAATTGTGCAACTTTTGTTGAGAGTTGCTAATAACAGAACCCCCGATGAAATTGTAAACGAAGACTATAGCTTTTTAGATAAGATAGGATTGAAAGAACATTTATCGCCAACACGCTCCAATGGATTGACATCCATGATAAAACAAATTAGGCTTTACGCCCTGGTATTTAAAACAAAAGAATCTCAAAACAATAATTAAGATGAAGACAATCAATGAAGATCTGCAAAATATTATGTTGCTCGAAAATCAAATTATGAGAGCCATAAAGACTGTATATGATCCTGAAATTCCGGTAGATATATATGAATTGGGACTCATATACGAAATTGAAGTGGATGAACATAAAAATGCTCATATAGTAATGACCCTCACTTCGCCAAACTGTCCGGTTGCAGATTCCATTCCCAATGAAGTAAAGGAAAGAGTAGAAGCCATTGAAGGTGTTAATTCCGCAGAGGTAATTTTGACTTTCGATCCACCTTGGGAAAAAAGTATGATGAGTGAAGAAGCCCAATTGGAATTAGGATACTTATAATTTCTGACATTATCAGAAAATCGCCTAGCCCTGAAATCTTCGTAACTCTGAGTAACAACCAATCAACTAGGGGCGTAGCCCTGAAATCTTAGACAACACATTAATTTTATCACTCACAAAAGCGTTCATAATTAGGTGTAGAGCTTAGTCTACAGACTCGTACAATTGGGTTAGATAAGGAGGCGGACTTATTAAATTCAAAATGACCTGCCGCTCCCTTAAAAGTGGAATGCTTGAAACTGTTGATTTCGTTGATAAGGTTCAAAACTTGCTTCTCTGATAGCAAGTTGTATTCCTTGAGTGTCAAAAGTATGATCTGCTCCTGCAACACTCACCACATTTTCTTCAATCATTATCGAGCCAAAATCGTTGGCGCCAGCATGCAAACATATTTGCCCAATCTCTTTACCAACCGTTAGCCAACTTGCTTGGATATTAGGAATATTGGGCAGCATGATTCTACTCAAAGCAATAAAACGGATGTATTCGTCTGCACTTACTTCAAAATTTCGCTTAAGGCGTTTTTTTAAAACTGTTCCCTCACTTTGAAACGGCCAAGGAATAAAACTGATAAAGCCAGTTGCTCCTTCAGGGCGTTCTGCTTGCACTTCGCGGGTACGGACAAGGTGGATAAAACGCTCTTCCACAGTTTCGATATGTCCGAGCATCATCGTCACGGAGGTGGTAAGCCCAAGTTTATGGGCTTCACGCATTACGTCAAACCACTGATCTGCTGTACATTTATTTTTGGATATTTCGGCGCGCACCCTGTCCACCAATATTTCAGCGCCTGCGCCGGGTAGGCTATCCAATCCTGCTGCTATCAGTTGTTTAAGGGTTTCGTGGTAGCTAATGCCTTCAAGATGTGCTATATGTGCTATTTCCGGTGGTCCTAAAGCATGCAGTTTAACGGAAGGATAACGTTTTTTGAGACCGCTAAATAAATCAATATAATAACGAATACCCAAATCGGGATGCAGTCCGCCTTGTAACAGCAATTGCCTTCCACCCAGAGAAAATAGTTCTTCAATTTTCTGATCAAATTCTGTATCACTAGTCAAATATGCTTTTGGCGAGTTTTTTCCCGCATAGAAATTGCAAAACTGGCAACCACTTTCGCATACATTGGTATAGTTAACATTACGGTCGATAATCCAACCTACTTTGGGGCTTGGATGCATTCGCATGCGTATGGAGTGGGCAATAGTCATCAATTCGGTGGTGCTTAATTGATCGTTGAGCATCATGCCTTCTTGCAAAGTCAAAAATTCTCCGCTTAAAGCGCTATATTTTATATCTTCAATTTTCATGGTTATTCTTCAATCATATTTTATATTATTAATAGCTTACCTATTGTTATTCACTTATATAGGTATTGTAATAATTAAATTGGGAATAATGCCTACAATACAAGCAAATTCATTAATTTTACGCCTTCAAAAATAAGGAAATCAACCGTCAGTTTTTGCAAACAATGTCAATTATTATATAGCGCAGTTTATGAATATAAATATTAAAGGTATCGAAATGCTGCATGAGCAGGTCAACCGCATCATTTTGGTGGATAATATTGACCATGTCCCTCAGCCTCGTTTATCAGATGCTGAATTACAATTTATTAAAAGTCAGAATCCTAGCGAAAGTAAAATTTATGCTTTCAACCATTTTGATCACCAAATATGGCTTTGTTACAATTCCAAAAAAGGTGAAAGTCATCTTGTCAAGGAGAGTTTTCGCAAGCAAGGGTCAGCTATATTGAGCCAATTGCAAAATTTTGGAATCACCGAAATATACATCGAGGACTATTCTACAAGCGCATACAGTCTGTATTTTGCTGAAGGTATGGCACTTGGGACTTATCGATTTGATAAATATAAATCCAAAAAATCGGATGAGAAATATCTTTCTCAAATTTTTATTTATAACCCAAAGATTAGCGAACGCGAAATAGTGCTTGCCAATATAAGCATTGAAGCTACTTATTGGAGTAGAAATCTGTTAAACGAACCTCAATCAGTAATCAATGCGACCACACTAACTGAGGAATTTCAACGAATGGCTGAAGATGCTGGTTTTACAATTGACGTTTTCAATAAACGTAAAATCGAAAGTTTGAAAATGGGTGGGCTTTTAGCGGTTAATATGGGAAGTCTTATCCCCCCTAGCTTTTCGGTGATGACTTATAAACCTGAAAATGCGATAAATGCCAAGCCTTATATTTTTGTCGGAAAAGGGGTGGTTTTCGATACTGGCGGTTTGAATATTAAAACTGGGGATTTCATGACCAATATGCACATGGATATGGGCGGAGCAGCCGCAGTTTCTACGGCTTTATATGCCATTGCAAAAGCTAAATTGCCCGTTTATGTAATTGCAATTGTTCCTGCCACCGACAATCGGCCCGGTCAAAATGCCTATGCTCCGAACGATATTATCACTTTACACAATGGAAAAACTGTTGAGATACTCAATACCGACGCAGAAGGTAGACTTATTCTTGCTGATGCCCTCAGTTATGCTCAATCCTATGCTCCCGAATTAGTGATTGATTTAGCAACGCTCACAGGCGCCGCTGCCCGTGCTATTGGCAAGTACGGAATTGTAGCAATGCGAAATTCACAAGCCGATATCAGTCTTCTAAATCAAAGTTCTTTGAATGTGTATGAGCGGCTGGCGGAATTTCCAATGTGGGAAGAATATGATGAGCTAATTAAGTCCGATTTTGCGGATCTTAAAAATATAGGAGGAGTTGAAGCCGGTGCAATCACGGCTGGTAAATTTCTAGAACATTTTGTCGACTATCCATGGATACACCTGGATATTGCTGGTCCGGCTATGCTTACCGCCAATGATAGCTATCGTACCAAAGGAGGTCCTGGCGTAGGCACTCGATTGCTTTTTGATTTTATTCTTAATGTGGCTGAAAAGCACTCAATGATTTAAAAAAAATATGGAAAACGAACCCGAATATTATAAGAAAGTACGCGTAGGAATTAGTCATGGCGACTATAATGGAATTGGTTATGAGGTGATTATGAAGACTTTTCAAGATCTCCGCATGTTCGATTTCTGTATTCCTATTCTTTATGGATCCTCAAAACTTGCGAGTTATTATAAAAAGATAATTCCAGCCATCAATTACAATTTCAACAGCATCCGTTCTGTTGACCAAGCGATGGATAACCGGTTGAACATCATTAATATATATAATGAAGAGGCCAAAGTGGATATGGGTGAATCAACGGAGTTGGCTGGTCAATTGGCTTTTGAAGCCCTTGAAGCGGCCACCCAAGATTTGGGTCATGGTATCGATGTTTTAGTGACTGCACCTATCAATAAGGATAATATTCAGTCTGATAATTTCCGCTTCCCAGGACATACCGAATATTTGGCGTCAAAATTTGGTAAAGGCAAGGAGTTGATGATTTTATCCAGCAATTTAATGCGTATTGCCGTGGCCACAGGTCATATTCCCTTGAAAGAGGTAGCGCCGAGTATTACCCAAGAATTGTTACTCGATAAACTCGAGATTTTTGAGAAAAGCCTCCTTATTGACTTTGGATTTCGCAAAGCTAAAATTGCGGTCTTAGGATTAAATCCTCATGCTGGAGACAACGGATTGCTTGGTAAAGAGGAGCTCGAAGTTATTATTCCTGCCATTGAAGCTGCCAAAGATAAAGGGATGTTAGTTTTTGGACCCTTTCCAGCCGATGGCTTTTTTGGTTCTGGCGATTATCAAAAATTCGATGGCGTTTTAGCGATGTATCATGATCAGGGCTTGCTGCCTTTCAAAGCACTTTCGTTTGAGGATGGAGTGAATTTTACCGCTGGTTTAAATATTGTGCGCACTTCTCCCGACCATGGAACAGGCTATAATATTGCAGGAAAAAATCTTGCCGAACCGGATTCTTTTAGGGCCGCATTGCTATTGGCAATTGATATTTTTAGAAAGAGAAGTGAATGGGACGACATTTCTGCTAATCCATTAGCATTCTCTAATTTTGATAATGTGCCTGACGCTTCTATTCAAGATTTAGGCGTAATTGAAGACAACGATTTACTATTACCTTGAAAGAACCTCGTTTCAGAACAGCCGATTTAGCAAAACTTCTTCGCGCAAAACTCTTTTTGCAAAACCCAGAAGTTGACGCCATTGATGACTTATTGACGGATAGTCGAAAGTTAATCGATAGCAAGGTTAATCTTTTTGTCGCCTTGGTAAGTACGCGCAATGATGGACATAGGTATATTCAAGAGCTTGCTAATAAAGGAGTTGCAAATTTCTTGGTGAGCCAGCTACCTGACGATTATGAACATTTATCCGCTAATTTCATTTTAGTACCTGATACTCTTGCTGCGCTTCAAACCTTAAGCGCGGCTCACCGTCGCAAATTTAATATACCAGTAGTGGGTATTACCGGTAGCAATGGTAAAACAATTATCAAAGAATGGATTTACCAATGCCTCCATTCTGATTTCCATATTTGCCGTAGTCCAAAGAGTTACAACTCCCAAATTGGCGTGCCCTTGTCGGTATTTCAGTTGCAGCCTGGCGATGATTTCGGTATTTTTGAAGCTGGTATTTCGGAACACGGTGAAATGACAAAACTTGAAAAGGTTATTCAGCCTACCATCGGCATTTTTACCAATATTGGTGACGCGCATCATGAACGTTTTGTGGATATGCGTCAAAAGGTAAATGAAAAACTGAACCTCTTTGTCAAAGTTAGCACGCTCATCTTTTGTCGCGACCATCAAAATATTGCGGAAAGAATTTATAATCTTGACTTTTTTAAGGAAAAAAATCTACTCGACTGGAGTCGTAAAAATAAAGAAGCTTCATTTTATGTTCAAGAAGTTACTACCGAGCGTTCCCATACTTCATTGGTGGCAATTTGGAAAAAACAGCCTTTAAAACTTCAAATTCAATTTACCGACGAAGCCGCTATCGAAAATGCTATTCACCTGTGGTTGTTGCTTTTGTATCTTGATTTTAGTCAAGAGGATATTCAGGAACGAATGTCAAAACTTACGCCCATTGCTATGCGAATGGAGTTGAGAGAGGGAATTAATAATTGCTCTATCATCAACGACAGCTATAATTCTGATCTCAATGCCCTCGTTATTGCGCTTGATTTTCTACTTCAGCAGCAGCAGCATAGCAAAAAAACAGTGATACTTTCAGATATCATGCAGAGCGGAAAAACGCAAGAAGACCTTTATTCGCAAGTAGCTCAAATAATTAATCAAAAGAAAATTAGCCGCATTATAGGAATAGGCATTGGGTTGAAACTACACCAGGCTCTCTTTCAGAGCGATTCGGTCTTTTTTGATACTACAGAGGAGTTTTTGCAATATTTCCCCTTTTCGACTTTCAGCAACGAAACTATTCTGTTGAAAGGAGCCCGAAATTATGAGTTTGAGAGAATTAACAAGGCCTTGGGGAAGAAAATTCATCAAACGCGCCTCGAAGTTAATCTGAATGCTATGTTGGATAATTTCAATTTCTTTCGATCCTTATTGCGTCCGCAAACCAAAACCATGATTATGGTGAAAGCCTTTAGTTATGGAAGTGGGAGTTTCGAAGTCGCTAATCTATTGCAATTTCACCATGCCGATTATTTGGCAGTGGCCTATGCCGATGAGGGTATTGATTTAAGAAAGGCAGGCATTCGACTCCCAATTATGGTGATGAATCCAGAGATGGAGGCGCTCGAATCTATCTTTTTTTATCAGCTTGAGCCAGAGATTTATAGCTTCAAAATACTTTCAGAACTTGATACTCTTTTGCAGGGCGAATCGCTACCCATAAGCAATCCTATTGGTATTCACTTAAAATTAGATACCGGTATGCATCGTTTAGGTTTTGATGAATCCGAGGTGGACGCCTTAATTGCCCAATTGAAAGTAATGCCCAATATCACCATTCGCAGTGTTTTTTCGCATTTGGCTTCTTCTGAAGATCCTCAATCTGACCAAGTTACCAATAGTCAAATCCATTTGTTTGATAAAATAAGTCAAAAAATCCAAGCTGCATTTGATTATTCAATCATGCGACATATTGCCAATTCGGCTGCCATTAGTAGATTCCCCGAAGCACAGTTTGATATGGTGAGAATTGGGATTGGATTATATGGAGTGGGTTCTGATTCCAATATTCAAAATAATTTGAAAGTGGTGAGTACCCTAAAAACGATTATTTCGCAAATTAAAACCCTGAAGAAAGGGGATAAGGTAGGTTATAATGGCGCTTTTGAAGCGCCAGAATCGATGCGAATTGCTACCATTCCCATTGGTTATGCAGATGGATTCGATCGCCGGTTTGGTTTAAATCGGGGCAAGGTTCTCATAAACGGACAGATACTGCCAATCATCGGTAAAGTTTGTATGGATATGTGCATGGTCGATTTACAGCAAGTGTCGGCTAATGAGGGTGATGAAGTATGTCTTTTTGGTGATAAATTGAGCATTACTGAACTAGCTAATCTTATTGGCACCATTCCTTACGAGTTATTTACCTCCATCTCACCTCGCGTAAAACGAATATATTTGCAAGAATAATTTTGCATACAAATTGGAAATACGAACCAAATTAATATTTTAGTAAAAAAATATTATTAACGTAACATTTATTAGTATTAATTTTTATCTTTGACATCTAAAATGTGAAAATAATTTACTGCAACCATTTAAAGTCTAACTAAAACTTACCACTATGAAAAAAGGATTACTTTTAACTTTATTACTTGGTTTTGGCTTCTGGTCATTTGGTCAAAACCTTTTGAAAACGGATTATAAGCAAAATAATCAACCCGTTGAACCAAACTATGCTACTGCTGAAAGAACAGCACAACCTACCGGTCCTTTAAGTTACCACAAAGGTGATAAAGGCAATGTATCTCTAGTAACTGTTGGCTACTCAGCCAATGTTTATACAGCATTAGTTGAGCAACAATCAGCTGTTTCCATTAACGAATCATTGGATTTAATTCAAGTTACTCACCGTGGAAAAGTGGGGTCTAATAGCGCTTTAAGTAGTGGAGATATCATTTCCAATATTTCAACAGATGGTGGCAACACTTGGCACGGATTCCCTATCATTAGTGCAGCAAATGGTTATTATTGTCGTTATCCATCAGGTGCTATTTTCAATCCTGCTGCTAATGCCAATGTTTCTGATGCTTTTGGGATTGCTGTGGGGCCATGTACTGACGGTGCCAATTGGGTGAAAACTTTTGGTGCTAGCATCAAGTTTGATAGCACTAGTGCTGATGGTACTTTTTTCGATTCTCATGGTTCTTTAATTCGTATGGGTATGTCCGTTACCTCTGATGATAAAGTGCATGTAATTGGAACTGCTTATAAAAGCACTCCTGTTTATTTGCTTGATACCGCTTATTTAATGACTGGTACTTTTAATGTAACGAATTCTAACTTCGATTGGTCATTTACCAAATTCAAACCTAACTTTATTGCAGATACCGACGGTGGTGCTTTTGCTTATGTTTGGGCTTTCAATACTGCTTGGTCAGCTGATGGAACCATCGGTTATGTGTGGACTATCGGTCGTGATTCTTCTCTTGATGTTCGCTCTTATCAGCCTATCGTTTGGAAATCAATTAATAGTGGCTCAACTTGGTCTAAAATGCCAGTTTACGACTTCTCTAACCTAAGTGTAATTACTGATTATCTTCAACCTATGAAAGGCGTTAGCCCAGATCAAAGTCGTCCAAATTTTAGTAGCACCATGGAAGGCGTTGTTGATGCAAATGGAAATCTACACCTAATTGCTTTAGTAAAAGCGAGCTCTTCTGACAATATCGATTCATTAGGTTATAGCTATTATGTTGCAAATAGTTCATTATCAAATCCAATTTTTGATGTTTATACCACCAGCGCTGGTTGGAATGCTCGTCATTTAGGTGATATTTACACCATTGCAGTGCCTGCTGCTGAATCTGGTTATGGTTCAGGTACTAATGCTATTGGTTGGGATTCGAGATTGCAAGCAGCTAAATCAGCAGATGGAACTAAAATATTTGCTTCTTGGGCTGATACTGATACCACCATGGCTCCAACAGGTGCATCTAATTTATTGTTAAATATGTTCCCAGACATCTATGCAGTGGGTTGGGATGTCGTTTCCAATAAGCAAACTGAAACTACTAATTTTACCATTGGTACCAGCTTATATGGCGATTGCTATTTCCACTATATGTCTGATTTGGTTTTTACTGATAATGGCACATATACACTTCCTATAACTGAAATTGATAAAGATAATGATCCTGGGGCTCCTATCACACATAATTATATCAAAGGAATTTCATTTGTAGATGCAGATTTTATTACCAATTCTGGTTTCAATTCAACGGTTAATAATCAAATCAGCGTTTCTCAAAACCGTCCTAATCCTTTTACCACCAATACTCAGATTGATGTAAACTTGGATAAAGCTTCTAATTTAAGTATCGAAGTAATTAATATTACAGGTCAAAAAGTGTATGAAATGAACTATGGAACTAAAAATAGTGGAACACATACCCTCAATTTGAATGCCGGTAATCTTGCTAATGGTGTTTATTTTTATACCGTTCGTGCTGGAAAAACTACCGTAACCAAGAAAATGATTGTGAATTAATTTCATAGCTACTACCACAAAAACTGTCTTGTTAATTCAAGGCAGTTTTTTTTTTGCTTATTGTTGCGCTTTTTATCGCTTTACCCAACATAATCTCTAATTTTGTAGCATGATTCAAAAGTTTAGGCAATATATTGAAAGTTTGGTGGAAAATCCGCTGCAATATCGCTTTTTATTGGCAGTAAGTGGGGGAATTGATTCAATGGTGATGCTTGATTTGTTTGAAAAATCACCTTACCATTTTGCGGTTGCAAATATTCACTTCAAGTTGAGAGGAGAGGAGTCACTGAACGAATTTGCCTTTGTAAAGCAGTATTGCCAAGCGCATCAGATTAATATTTATCAAATTGAATTTGACACCAAAGAATTTGCTCAAAATCATTCAATTAGTATTCAAATGGCCGCCCGTCAATTGCGATACCAATGGTTCGATTCTTTAGCCGACGAGTATCAATACGACTTTATCGCCCTCGCTCATCATCTGGATGATCAAACGGAAACTTTCTTTATCAATCTTTTGCGTGGAACTGGCATTGCTGGATTGCATGGGATTGCTAGTCGTAAGAATAAGATTTTGCGCCCCTTAATGTTTGTAAATCGCTTAGCTATTGCCGATTATGCACATGAAAATGAAATTGACTTTTTGGAAGATTCTTCTAATGCTTCCGATAAATATCAGCGCAATTATATCCGGCATCAGCTTGTTCCAATCTTTAAAAAATTGCGCCCAGATTTTAGTGAAACTTTAAATACTACCTTAGGTTTTTTGAGCGATATGGAGAAAATTGCCCTTCAACAAATTAATTCCGAGCTCACTCGATTGATTCAAAAGTCAGTCTATGGAATATTTCAAATGCAAATACATGGGCTAATAAAACATGATACGCCTGCTTTGCTTCTATATTATGGCCTGCGCGATTATGGCTTCGAGCAAAATCATATTCATAATATTCTCTTTTTGATAGCTGGAAATGGATCTGGTAAAAGAGTTCAAACTGCTAAATATGAGGTGATTATTGATCGAGATGCTATTATTTTGCGCGAACGAATTTTTGATGAATTAGAATCAGAAACTATCATGCTCAATTCTTTGGAGGATGTTTCATGGGCTAGTTCCAAGATTAGGCTAGCGTTTCCTTATAGCGGCGATTTCAAATCATCAAACCCTAATTTTGCCTTTTTAGATTTTGATAAAATACAGTTTCCTTTGACGATTCGCGCATGGAAACCTGGGGACGATTTTCGCCCTTTTGGCATGAGAGGCAGGAAAAAGGTGAGCGATTATTTGATTGATTGTAAGCGGTCCATGCCACAAAAAGAAAAGACTAAAGTGCTTTGCCAAGGTGAACAAATAGTTTGGCTCATTGGCGAACGCATCGATCAAAATTTTGCAATTCAGATTAATACTAATAATATTTTAAAACTCGAATTTTATGGCGATAATTAAGTCACTATTGGGACATACTCCTCAATTTGGAAAAGATTGTTTTTTGGCAGAAACAGCAGTTGTGGTTGGCGATGTAATCATGGGCGACGCTTGTAGCGTATGGTATAGTGCCGTAATTCGTGGTGATGTGCATTCCATTCGCATTGGCCATCATGTTAATATTCAAGATAATGCTACCGTTCATGCTACATATCAAAAAAGTCCTACCAAGATTGGAAATCATGTTTCAATTGCGCATAATGCAGTGGTTCATGGTTGTACCATTCATGATCATGTGCTTATCGGAATGGGTGCTATTATTATGGATGATGCCGTTATCGAAAGTAATTGCATCATTGCACCTGGCGCTGTGGTTACTAAAAATACTCGCGTTGAAAGTGGTTCAATTTACGCAGGAATGCCAGCTAAACTTATCAAAAAAATTGACCCTGAATTGACCAAAGGCGAAATCGATCGGATATCGAATAGCTATCAAATGTATGCGCAATGGTATGTGGACGAAGCGCTTAAAAATCCTCAGGATTAGATACCTACAGCAAAACCGATTTGTAAAAATGGGTTGATTCCAAAAACAAAATCACTACTTTGTAAATCGAAAAGTAAAGTCATAAAACCGTAGGAATTTTCGCCAAACCAGGTGCGATATCCAACTCCACCATAAAATTTTGACTCCGAAATATACTCTAAAAAATTGTATTGATTGTACACGTCTTTGTAGTAAATCTGCTGATATTCAGCATGTAGAAAAATGTCGTCGAATACAAAATAGCGAGCAAATACTCGCGGTCCCCAAATCGATCCGTGATACGAAAATCCTTGGTAGGTTTTGTCATTAAAATAGGTATAATCTAATCCTAAGCCCAAAATCAATTCATCAGTAGCTTGATAATGAACTGTTGGCGCAATTTGGATGTAGGTATAGGATCCCATGGATATGCCGAAGTTTCCACCTACCAGTAGATTATCCTGAATTGAATTGAATTTTAAGCCCTGAGACTTCATCATGATTGGACTCATGAGGCTTAGGAATAAGATAATTCTTATGATCGACTTTACGCTCATTTTTAGTATTTATAATTTTACAAAATTAAAGAATATAGCTCGAATAGTGTAAAAAGATTATTGATGCAGATCAATTTTTCCAATGGATTAGAAATTACTGAACTGTGTAAACGTCGATTATAACAAATAATTAAATGCTCATCCTTAATCATACCACAGGTTTATTTGAAACAGCGATAAGTAATCT